>CALGLM010000156.1 GCA_937930275.1 uncultured Ignavibacteria bacterium | reverse complement strand
AGATTACGTACGGTGACTGGAGTTCAGACGTGTGCTCTTCCGATCTGGGGTTAATAATAGGACTTTTTATAATTACATCTTTTACCTTTTTTCTAAAGCAATATGCATTTAGTAGAGCGGTTGTATTAATTACTTTTATTATTTCACTTTTTTCATTTTCAATTTGGCGTATTATACTCAAAGTATTTTTTAAAATTGGAGTAGGAGAAAATAAAAATACAAAAACTTTGATTGTGGGAACAAGTGAAAAAGCAGCGTTACTCGGTCAAAAAATTAAGAGTAATTTAATGGTGTTAAATAATATAATTGGTCTAATTTCTGTTACTCCAAAAGAAATAGGAGAAGAAAAAGACGGATTTACCGTATTGGGTACTATTGAAAATATAAAAAAAATTATAATAGATAAAAAAGTAGAAAAAGTTATATTCTCTTCGGACGAAATTAGTTTTGAGCAAATTTTTGCAGTAGTTTCAAGCTGTAGAGATTTAAGCGTAGATTTTTTAGTAAGCGGAGAAGAGCATGATTATTTAGTCGGTAAATCTTCAATTACGGTATTAAAGGATATTCCGTTATTAAAAGTGCACTATAATATTTCTTCGTGGCTGCATAAAACTACAAAAAGATTGTTCGATTTTACTGTTTCATTGTTAATTTTACTTGTAATTTATCCTTTTATATATTTAATTAGTAAAACAATTAAATTAAATACGCCTTTTATTAAGGTTATTTTATCGGTTTGGGAAGTATTTATAGGTAGAAAAAGTTTTGTGGGTCCCAAAAATTATAATAATACAATGGGGCTATACTTAGGAAAACAAGGACTAACCGGTTTGTGGTTTACCGAATTGCAAGATGATAGCGATAAGAAAGAAACCGAAAAATTGGATTTGTTTTATGCCAAAAACCAAAATATTTGGTTAGATATTGAGATATTAGGTAAAACTTTATCTAAATTTTTTATTAATTAGGAGTTATAAATGGCAAAAACTGTTTTGGAATTTGAAAAACCGATAGTTGAGCTTGAAAATAAAATTGAAGAAATGAAGAAATATCAAAATAGTTTAGATATTTCTGATGAAATAAAAAGCTTGGAACAAAAAGTAGTTAAACTTAAACGTCAAATTTACGGAAATTTGACGAGGTGGCAAGTTGTTCAGTTAGCCAGACACGCTGAAAGACCGTATACTTTAGATTATATATTTCATATGACTGAGGATTTTATTGAATTACACGGTGATAGATTATATAAAGACGATAAAGCAATAATAGGCGGATTTGCTACTATAGACGGCAAAAAAGTAATGGTTATAGGTCATCAAAAAGGAAGAGATACAAAATCTAATATTTATAGAAATTTTGGAATGGCTAATCCTGAAGGTTACCGTAAAGCATTCCGATTAATGAAGTTAGCCGAAAAATTTAATTTACCTGTTATTACTTTTATTGATACTCCGGGTGCTTACCCGGGTTTGTAAGCTGAACAAAACGGACAGGCTGAGGCAATTGCACGCAATTTATTTGAGATGAGTAAATTAAAAGTACCTATAATAGTTGTAATAATAGGCGAAGGTGCAAGCGGAGGAGCATTAGGAATTGGTGTGGGTGATAGAATTTTGATGTTGGAAAATACTTGGTACTCGGTAATAAGCCCTGAATCATGTTCATCCATTTTATGGAGAAGCTGGGATTATAAAGAACAAGCTGCCGAAGTGCTTAAGTTAACCCCAAAAGATTTGTTAAAGCAGCATATAATTGATAGAATAGTGCCCGAACCGTTGGGGGGAGCTCATACTAATCCAAAAGAAATAGCAGAAACATTAAAGAATATTTTATCGGAAGAGCTAACGAAATTGCAAAAAATTAAACCTGATAAATTAGTGCAAAACAGAATTGAAAAATTTGGTAAAATCGGAGTTTTTGAAGAATAGATATGATTAGCTATAAAACTTTAATTCGCGTTAGATATGCAGATACGGATAAAATGCAGTTTGTGTATAACGGAAAATATTTGGAATATTTTGAAGTAGGTAGAACGGAACTTTTGCGTTCAATAGGGTTGCCGTATAAGGTTATTGAAGAAAGCGGCTATCAATTGCCATTATTAGAAGCGAACGTAAAATATATTAATGCTGCGGTATATGATGATTTGCTTGAGATTGAAGCAGTTAATAAAATACTATATAGTGCAAAAGTTAAAATAGAATACAATATACGAAGACATGAAACCGGTGAATTATTGTGTACCGGATATACGGAACATATTTTTATAAATAAAGATACCAAAAAAGCAACAAGACCTCCAAAAGTATATATTGATACTTTAGCCCCTTTTTTTAAGGAATAAAACTTAAATGCTTGCTAAAATAAAAGAATTATTTAAAGATACCGCCGTTTATGGTATAAGTACTATAATAGGGCGGTTTTTAGCTTTTATACTGGTTCCGTTTTATACCCATTATTTAAGCGAAGCCGATTTCGGAATTTATAGTAATATTTATGCATATATAGCGTTTTTAAATATTGTTTATATTTACGGAATGGACGCTGCATTTTTAAAGTATTCATCCGTATCCGAACCCGGTAAAAAGAAAGATGTTTTTTCAACTTCTTATTTGTTTGTATTAGGGACTTCGTTATTGCTTAGCGCAATAATTTTAATATTTAAAACCCCCTTTATCTTTTTAATGCAAGTGCCGGAAAAATATAATTATTTAATATTATATGTCGTTTTAATTTTATTTTTTGATACTTTGGTTTTAGTTCCGTTTGCAAATTTAAGATTACAACGTAAAGCCGGAAAATTTGCATTTATTAAAATGACATTCATTATTCTTAATATTTTGTTGATCCTTGTATTTATAATAAAATTAAAGTACGGAATAGAAGCTATATTTTTAAGTAATTTAATTGCTTCGTTTGTTACTTTTTTGATGTTACTTCCGGAAATACTAAAAAACTTAAAATTTACGATTGATAAAGAAGAGCTTAAAAGAATGCTGAAATTTGGTATGCCTTATTTACCTGCAAGCATTTCCGCTACAATAGTTCAAGTAATAGATAGACCTATATTAACTGCAATGACAAACGATGCTACTGTTGGTATATATACCGCAAATTACAAATTAGGCATATTTATGATGTTATTTGTAAATATGTTTCAATACGCATGGCAGCCATTTTTTTTATTAAATGCAAAAGAAAAAGACGCAAAAGAGATATTTGCAAAAATATTAACTTTGTTTGTATTAGCCGCCAGTATAATTTGGGTTTTTGTTACGTTATTTGTCGATAATTTTGCTAAGTTAAAGATAGGAGCTCATAGCAATTTGATTGCCGAACCTTTTTGGAGCGGATTATCAATTGTTCCGATAATTTTACTTTCTTATATATTTCACGGAATGTATGTAAATTTTAACGCCGGAATTTATATTGAAGAGAAAACAAAATATTTGCCCTATGTTACGCTTTTAGGTGCAGCTATTAATGTTGTTGCAAATATTGTCCTAATCCCTTATTTTAGCTTAACCGGTGCAGCATATGCAACTTTATTTAGTTATTTATCTATGTGTGTAAGTTTATATTTTGTATCGCAAAAATTTTATAAAATTAACTATGAATTGGGAAAAGTATTAAAGATTATTGGTCTTATTTTAGTTACTTCGGTAGTTTATTATTATTTTTACTATAACAATTTATTAACTTATTTAAATAAATTTATTTTGTTATTTGCTTTTTTTGCAATGCTATTTGTTTTACGCGTTATTAATAAAAGTGACATGCAAGTTGCAAAAAGGGTCGTTTTAAGAAGAAGGTAAAAAGTTTTATGCAAAAAATTTCAATTAAAGTAAAAAAAATTTCTGATCAATACAACGACATTCCTTTACCCGAATATGAAACCGAAGGGGCAAGCGGAATGGATATACGTGCTGCTATTGATGATGAATTTGTTATAAAAAGCGGTAGTTTTGGTTTAGTTCCTACAAATTTAAGTGTAGAAATTCCCAAAGGTTATGAGATACAAGTAAGGGGAAGAAGCGGTTTGGCAGCACGAAACGGAATAGGAATATTAAATGCTCCGGGAACAATTGATTCGGATTATAGAGGAGAGATTAAGATAATTTTATTTAATTTCGGCACTCAAGATTTTGTTATTAGACGAGGGGATAGAATTGCCCAATTAATATTAAGTAAAGTGAGTTACGCTAAGTGGGAAACCACCGAAAAAATTTCCAAAAGTAAAAGAGGAAAAGGCGGATTTGGTCATACAGGTAAAAATTAATAGGTAAATAAAATGGCAGATTTCGTTCATTTACATAATCACTCGCATTATAGCTTACAAGATGCTGCTTGCTCAATAGACGCATTAGTAGCCGCTGCCAAAAAACATAATATGCACGCTTTGGCGTTAACAGACCATGGTGTTATGTACGGGGTATCGGAATTTTACAGGGAAGCAACTAATGCAGGCATTAAACCTATTATAGGTATGGAAGCTTATATTACTGCTTCCGGAAGTCGATTTGATAAAGGTAATTCGGGTAAAGATGCCGGCAAAACAAAATCAAGAAACTATTATCATATAATTTTGTTGGCGAAAAATCAAATTGGTTATAAAAATTTATTAAAACTTTGCACAATAGGGCATGTTGAAGGTTTTTATTACAAACCGCGCATTGATTTAGAGGTATTAGAACAATATAGAGAAGGGCTAATTTGCACAAGCGGATGTATAGGCGGACCAATTTCTGCTTTATTGGTTGACGGCAGATACGACGAAGCAAAAACAATGGCTATTAGATACAATGAAATTTTCGGTGATGATTTTTATTTAGAAATTCAAGATCACGGTTTAGATAAAGATAAATATATTTTGGAAGGAATTCCCAAATTAAGTAAAGAATTGGGAATGAAAATGGTAGCCACAAACGATATACACTATATTGAAAAAGAGCACGCAATTGCTCATAATATTCTTTTATTGTTTGCAGATAAAAATCCTGATACCGATTACAGACAATTACGTTACGGTACCGATGAAATATATTTTAAATCTGCCGATCAGATGAAGCAATTGTTTAAAAATTATAAAGGTGCCATTGAAAACACTTTGGAAATAGAGGAAAAAATAACTTTCAAAATGGAAAAAGGCGGTTATTTATTCCCCGTTTTCCCGATTCCAGAAGAAAGTAAAGATAAAGGTTACGACGGTTACTTTGAAGAGCTCGCTTACAAAGGAATGGAAAAAAGAATTAAAAATGTTACGCCTGAAGTTGTAGATAGGCTGAAATTTGAAATTGAAACTATAAAAAGCATGGGGTTTACCGGCTACTTCTTAATAGTTCAAGATTTTATAAACGCCGCAAAATCAATGGGTATATCAGTTGGACCGGGACGCGGAAGCGCAGCCGGAAGCATGGTGGCATATGCGTTAGGAATTACAGACGTTAACCCGCTTGATTATGATTTGCTTTTTGAAAGGTTCTTAAATCCTTCACGAAAATCGATGCCCGATATTGATGTAGATTTTGCGGATGATAAAAGAGCAGACGTTATAGAATACGTTAAACAAAAGTATGGGGAAAGTTCTGTTAGTCAAATTATTGCATTTAACAGACTTTCTTCTAAAGCTGTTTTAAAGGACGTAGCCCGAGTTTTACGAATTCCGATTCCTACTGTTAACGGAATAAATAAACATATACCTACAAAATTTGGAAAAGTATTTACTATTCAAGAAGCATTGGATAAAGTACCGGAACTTAAATGGGTAAAAGATAGTGATGATCCGGTAATTAGAGACTTAATAAAATACGGAAGGATATTAGAAAATTTAAATAGAAATTCCTCGCGTCATGCTGCCGGTGTGGTAATTGCACCCGCAGATGTAAGCAATTATGTTCCCTTAATACGTGCAGAAGAAGATAATATGCTTGTTACCCAATTTGATAAAGACGAGCTTGAAAAAGCGGGTCTTTTAAAAATGGACTTTTTGGGATTAAGCACTTTAACTATTATTCAGCAGGCAATTGATTATATCAAGCAGACAAGAGGAATTACCGTAGAAATTGATAAAATTCCCCTTGATGATAAAGAAACATATGATTTATTTGCAAGAGGACAGACTACTGCCGTATTTCAGTTTGAAAGTGCCCCCATGAGGGAATATTTAAAGCGCCTTGTTCCTACTTCAATAAAAGATCTTTCGGCGATGAATGCATTGTACCGTCCTGGACCGATGGAGTATATTGATTCGTTTATTGCGCGTAAATTCGGAAAGGAACCAGTTGAGTATCTACATCCTCTTTTAGAACCGATACTTAAAGAAACATACGGAATTATTGTTTATCAG
Organism: uncultured Ignavibacteria bacterium; assembly: GCA_937930275.1. GTDB lineage: Bacteria > Bacteroidota > Ignavibacteria > Ignavibacteriales > Melioribacteraceae > JAEXOD01. The sequence continues at coordinate 10,370 of CALGLM010000156.1, read as the reverse complement.
GAACAAGTGATTCAGATAGCTAACCGAGTTGCGGGAATGACCCTTGCCGATGCGGATTTGTTAAGGCGTGCCATGGGGAAAAAAGATGCCGAAACTATGCTTAAGCAGAAAAAAATATTCCTCGAACAATCCGAAAAAAACGGAATACCGAATAAAATTGCAGAAGCTATATTTGATGATATTGATAAGTTTGCAAACTACGGTTTTAATAAAAGTCATGCGGTTGCATATAGTATTGTTGCATATCATACGGCATATTTAAAGGCTCATTTTTTACCTGAGTTTTTAGCTGCAAACCTAACTAAAGAATTTGGAAAATCCGATAAAGTTTCAATACTTTTGGAAGATTGCAGAAAATTAAAAGTTAAAGTATTAACCCCCAGTGTAAATAAGCCTTCGGTTTATTTTGTTGTAGAAAACGGTACAATTGTTTTTGGATTGGCGGCAATTAAAAACGTAGGTGTAAATGCGGTTGAAGAAATAATTAGAGCAAGAAACGAAAACGGCAAAAATTTTACAAGCATATTTGATTTTTGTAAAAATGTTGATACTCGTATTGTTAATAAAAGAGTGTTGGAAGGATTGGTCCTTGCCGGAGCGTTTGACGATACAAAAGGAAGTAGAGCACAAAATTTTGCGGCAGTTGAACTTGCACTGGAATATTCGTCTAATTCGTCTAAAATGGGGTACGAAGAGATGGATAGTTTGTTTGGCGATGACGAGATGGAACTTGAAGAACCGGAATTGCCGAATGTTGAACCTTGGGATACAAAAGAAAAACTTGCACGTGAAAGGGAAGTACTCGGATTTTATTTATCAAGTCATCCTCTTTCAAATTATACAACTGAATATAATTCGTTTGCTGCAGGTAGTTTGGGTGAAGCAGGTGATTTTACTGACGGCACAAATGTTTACGTATGCGGTGTAATTACCGAAGTTAAAACAAAAATTGATAAATCAAATAAATTAATGGCTTTCTTTAAAATAGATGATTTTTCGGGAAGCTGTGAGTGTCTTGCTTTTTCGAAAGTATATGATGTATATGGGAAATATATAGAAAAAGAAAATCCTGTTTTGGTAAGCGGAAGAGTTGAGGCGGCAGGAGACGGAATAAAACTGCATGCCGATGAAGTTTATTCATTAATTGAAGCAAGATATAAACTTGCGAAAAAAGTAATATTATATATTGACGAAACAATACACAATAACGATACATTAAAAAAACTGAGTAAAGTTTTAGATAAACATGACGGAAATATTCCGGTGTATGCATCGTTATTGCAAGGAGATAAAAGAAGAGATTTTTATTTGGCTAAAAGGATTGCCATAACCGATGATTGTATTAAATCGGTTTTGGAAGTTTTAGGAGAAGACAGTATTCGCTTTTCAACAAGTTGAACTTTAAATTAAAAAAAAACTTTTGTAAATTTAAAGTTTAAATATTCATAAATAATATAAAAGGTGCTACATGGAAAAAAAATGGGCTTTAGTATTAGGAGCTTCAAGCGGGTTTGGCGGGGCAAGCGCATTAGCTTTAGCAAAAAACGGCTATAATATTATAGGTGTTCATTTAGATAGACTGGCAACAATGCCTCAGGTTCATGCTTTAATAAAGAAGATAGAAAAAGCAGGTCAAAAAGCTTTATTTTATAATATAAACGCAGCAGATCAACTAAGACGTAACGATATTTTGGAAGAATTAAAAGAAACATTTAAAGGCGAAGAAAAAGTGAATGTCTTAATTCACTCGTTAGCATTTGGATCTTTACGTCCTTATATTGCAAAAAATCCCAATGATTGTATTACTCAAGCCCAGATGGTAATGACGCTGGATGTTATGGCTCATAGCCTTGTTTATTGGACACAAGGATTAATACAAAACGATTTATTTGCCGAAGGCGGAAGAATTTTTGGATTAACGAGTGCGGGAAGCCAAACAGTTATTCCCCATTACGGAGCAGTAAGTGCCGCAAAAGCAGCTATGGAATCGCACATAAGACAGCTTGCTGTTGAATTAGGACATATGAGAATAACTGCTAATGCATTAATGGCAGGTGTTACAGATACTCCGGCATTAAGAAAAATTCCTTTAAATGATAAAATGATGATTTCTGCAAAAATGAAAAACCCGGGAGGAAGATTAACTACTCCTGAAGATATTGCAAATGCTATTGTTTTGTTATGTGATCCGAGAGCCGATTGGATATCGGGGAATGTTATTGGCGTTGACGGCGGCGAATTTATTGTAAATTATATAGGTGATAAGGTTAGCCAACCAATAAAATAATATATAGTGAGGAAAGTAATGGTAAAATTTGAATTTACCGAAGAACAAAATATGTGGCGCGATATTGTACGCGATTTTGTAAACAACGAAATTAAACCGATAGCTTCAAAAATTGATAGTGAAGAAAAAATTCCGCGAGACTTAATTAATAAGTTGGGAGAACTTGGTGCATTAGGTGTTGCTTTTCCGGAAGAATACGGCGGCGGCGGATTAGGAGAAATAGGTTATTGCCTAATGCAAGAAGAGATTGCAAGAGGCTGCATGAGTACGGCAACATTTATAGGTGCGCATCAATCAATTGGCAGCAACGCTATTTATATTGGCGGAAACGAAGAACAGAAAAAGAAGTATTTAACTCGTTTGGCTTCGGGTCAGGCAGTAGGCGCTTATTGTTTAACGGAAGCTCAAGCAGGAAGCGATGCTTTTAACTTAAAAACCCGTGCTTATTTAGACGGAGACGAGTGGGTAATAAACGGAGAAAAACTTTGGATTACCAACGGCGGTATTGCTGACATAGTTTCTGTTTTCGCGCGTACTGATAAAGGAATTAGCGCATTTATTGTTGAAACAACTAATCCGGGTTTTCATGCAGGTCCCGCAGAAAAAAAAATGGGAATAAAAGGAAGTACTACAAATGCAATTACGTTTGATAACGTACGTGTACCAAAAGAAAATTTATTGGGACATGACGGACGCGGATTTTTAATTGCTATGAAAACTTTAGATGCAGGTAGATTAGGATTAGGTGCAGCATGTTTAGGTGCTGCAAAAGAATTATTTGAGCTTTCAATTTCATATTCTAAAGAAAGAAAGCAATTTGACCAACATATTGCAAATTTTCAAGCTATTCAGCATATGATTTCGCAAATGGCTATAATGATTTACAATATGGAATCTATTGTTTACCGTACTGCAATTGATTATGATTTAAAGAAAGATATTTCGAATCAATCTGCTATGGTTAAGTATTATTGTTCAGAATCGCTGGATAAAATTGCCGATATAGCTGTTCAAATACACGGCGGAATGGGATACTCGAAAGAATTACCTATTGAACGATTTTATAGAGATAGCCGTATTAATAGAATATTTGAAGGAACAAACGAGATTCAGTTAGGCATTATTGCAAGAGAATCTTTAAAGAAAAACGGAAAAATATTTAAAAAATAAAAAGGAGTAAATAATGAAACCTTTTACATTTACCGATGAAAATTTTAAAGCAGAAGCTTTAGATACAAATTTACCGGTAGTAGTAGATTTTTGGGCAGTATGGTGCGGTCCGTGCCGTATGATAGCTCCGGTAATAGAAGAATTGGCTGCTGCTTACGACGGAAAAGTTAAAGTTGGTAAGTTGGATGTTGATTCTAACCCTCAAACTGCAGTAACATATGGCGTTAGAAGCATACCGACAGTTTTATTTTTAAAAGACGGAAAAGTAGTTGATACCATAATTGGTGCTCAATCTAAAGCCGTATTTGAACAAAAAGTGCAAAAACTATTATAAAATATTAAGAATATTTGTTTTAAAACCCCTTGGTGATGTAAAATCAAGGGGTTTTTTAATTTTAAACGGAACTTTTTAGCATATTAATTTATTATTAAATATTTATGCATTTTTTTAATTTTTTTATGCATATTTATACATATTTTTTTTATATTGTTGCACTAAATTTTAAAAAATTGTGTAAATTTCTTAAAAATAAGAAACTATCTTCATCAAAAAGGGGATATTTTAAATAAAAAATAGTGCAAAAAAATAGTAGTTGTTAAAATTTTATATTGACAAAAAACGTAGAAAATCGTTATTTTAACAATGTAATTTGGCGAAATAGCCAAAAAAATAGGTGAGTAATAAAATTTGTTACTTGACTTAAGAAAATAAAAATATTATTTTGTTGTGCAATTATTACAAATAATAAGAAATTTCTTATTGTTTAGACGAATTAGGACTAAAAAAGTTTTATTATTAATTAACTAACAACATCTAACAAACAAAAAGGGAGTAAACATGTTTAAAAAATATGTTACTTTAGTATTAGCAATTGTTTTATTGCCGTTATTATTAAATGCTCAGGTAGAAAAAAAAGCTACCGTGAAATTTGATGCCGGTAATTCAATTGAAGCAACAAATTCAAATGTACAGTACATTGCGCCTCAAACGGCAGCAAATTATGTATTTGTGGATGATATGCAAAACACATACGGACCTGCAATAGGTGCGTTAAATGTGGTAGCTTATGACCCATGGGCAAATGTAATTGCTGTTTGTCATAGAGGTAAAACAACATATGGTGCAAGCGGTGAAATATGGTGGAATACTTCTACAGACGGCGGTACAACATTTACAAGAAGTACAACATCTGTACAAAACGGTAACGTTTTAAATAACGGTCGTTATCCTTCTATGACCTTGTATAATCCTGATCACGGTACAACAGTTGCCGATGTAAAAGCTTTATTTTCATGGCCACAATTAACTCCGGGTGCATTTGGATATTTAGGTTACGGAATTTCCGAAGATTTATCAACAAGTGCATTTGCAGCAGAAGAAGTTGGTCCTCCGGCTTACAGCTCACAAGTTCCTTGCTGGACAAGTGACGGATCACCATGGTATTTCTGGGCTTCAGATAATCAAGATAACGCAGGAATAAGAATTTTTAGAACCAGTGATTGGTCAACGATAGAAGCTATTGATCCTGACCAAATGAATGATGCTGCATTCGGAAGCAACGGAAACGTTACTTGCGGCGGTGTTTCATATAACGGTGTTCAATATTACGGTGTAATCGGTTCATTTGACGAAACAGTAGTTCCGGGTGCTTGGACAGGTGTTGGCGGCTGGGGTATCGGTTATTCTAAATCAACAGATAACGGTGCTACATGGTCAGACTTCAAAACAGTTGATTGGAGCTCAATTCCTACAACAGCTAAATTTGATAGATTATGGGATTATACCAAACTTGACGGTAACACAATTAGCGTACAAGGTGATATTAACGTTGATAAAAACGGATATGTACACTTAGTAACCGGTTTAACCGAAATTACCGATACTACATCAGAATATGGAAACAACGCATTAGTTGAATTCATTGAAACAGCAACCGGATGGGATGCTAAAATAATTCTTGAAGGTGATATGCTTTTAGATTCAACCTTCACACAGCAAGATGGTCCAGGTTTAGGTCAAATGGGTTATTCTCTTTATTTAGCAACAGATAAAAACCGTGAAGTATTTGCAGTTCAGTATGTTACAACTCAAACTAAAGGTAGCAACTATTGCGATATTTTTATGCAAACACGTACTTTAGACGGTAACTGGTCAGCTCCTATGAACTTGACACAGACAGAAAATAAAAACGAAAACGGTTCACACTTAGCTCCTTATTTAGGCGGAAGCAACGGTAGTTATACTGCATATAGTATGTATTTTTATCAAACAGGACAGACCGGACCAGTTCCTGATCCTGCAGTTTCAACAGATCTATTTATTGCAGCAGTTCCTTTAAATATCACCGGTGTTGAAGACGAAATCACAGCTAATTTTGATTTTTCGTTAGAACAAAACTATCCAAACCCATTCAACCCGACTACAACAATTAAATATTCGGTTCCTGAAGCAGGTTTTGTTACATTAAAAGTATATGATGTATTAGGTAGTGAAGTAGCTACATTAGTTAACGATAATATGACCGTAGGTCAACATACCGTTAACTTTAACGCAGCAGGTTTAGCAAGCGGTATGTATATTTACAAAATACAAGCCGGTAACTTCCAAAGCGTTAAAAAAATGATGTTAATGAAATAATTTAACAGAAACAATTATAAAGGGTTCTCTTTTAATAGAAGAGAACCCTATTTTTGTTAACAAATCTTTTAGAATTCCATTTGAAAAAAAAATTTACTAATAAGATAATTTTCTCTTTAAAAACCGGAGTTGCTATGAAAAAGTTAAGTACTTTTTCACTTATTTTATTCATGATAACAATCCTTACCGGAAGCATATTTGCTCAGTCCGGTACCGGTAAATTGGCTGGTAAAATATTAGACGCGGATACAAACGAACCCTTACCGGGTGCAAACGTGATGTTGATGAATACATCGCAAGGTGCCGCAACAGATATGAACGGTAATTACTTTATATTGAACATTCTTCCGGGAACATATGACGTACAAATAAGCTTTGTAGGTTATGGTTCCAAAATAATAAAAGATGTTCGTATTGTAGCCGGTATTACCTACGAACTGAACCAAAAGTTGAGTGCCGGTTTATCTATGGATGAAATAGTGGTTACTGATAAAAAATTCTTTGAAGAAAAATCTACAAACACAGTTAAAGTTATAGACTCTAAGCAAATTCAGAAATTACCGGTAAAAGGTGTTTCTAACTTAGCGTCTTTACAAGCAGGTGTAGTTGTTGCCGAAGGTAACGGCGGAGCAGACGGAAACGCAACTATCAACGTACGTGGTGGTCGTGGTGGTGAAGTTTTATATATTGTTGACGGCGTTCCTCAAAACGACGCTTACACAGGCGGAAACAACTCGCAAGTAAGTAATGCTGCAATTGATCAGTTATCGTTCCAAATAGGTGGTTACGAAGCAAAATATGGTCAAGCTCAATCCGGTATTATTAACGTTACAACAAAATCGGGTTCTCCTACTTATAACGTGTTTGGTGATGTTTTAACTTCATCTTTTACAGATGATTATGGTTATAACTTATATACTGCTACTATTGATGGTCCGATAATTCCGGGAAATAAAAATCATACGTTCTTCTTATCGGGTGAACGCGGTTGGTTTTTGGATGCAGACCCTCATGCAGTTAATTTAGTTATACCTTCAGTCGGCATTAATACTTCTGTATTGCCGAATAACAGCGCTAACGTATGGCGTTTTACGGGTAAAACAATGCACAATTTCGATCCTTTTACTATAAGATTAAGTGCAAACGTAAATACACGTGATAATTATACTTATACACACACTTATGCTAAAAATAACAGTGAACATAATCCTTTAACAAAACGTGAAAACTATTCATTTTCGGGTAGATTAAGCCATAATTTATCTTCCAGCTCGTTTTGGAATTTAAATATAGGTTATAAACTTTACAAAAATGAATCCGGTGACGGAGTTTGGTTTGATAATATTGAAGCATACGGCGACACATCGTATAATGCTCCTTATTTAACAATTCAAGGTAGCCGTGTTAATTTGGATCCGGTTCAATTATTCTTTGGAAAAGGTCGTGTTTCTAACGCTTATTCAAGAATACATAACTCTTCATTAAATGTTGATGTTGATTTTACATCACAAATTGATAATCACTTGCTTGAAGTAGGCGGTGGGTTACAATACAATACATTACGTATTTATACTTTAGGACCGGTAGTTGTTGCTTTAGATAAAGATACAAAATCTTTAGAAGAAAGAATTGCAATTCAAAATCCATTCTATTTTGGATTTGATATTACCGGCAAAAATACTGCTGATAACGACGTATATACCAATTATGACGGTCGCGATTACTTAACAAGTGCAAAACCAAAACATCCCGTAGTAGTTTATGCTTACGTTCAAGATAGATTTGAATTAAGTGACTTAGTATTAAACTTGGGTGTACGTTTTGATTACTTTGATAGTAAAGAACAAATTTTAAGGGATGAAACATTGCCTTATGCATTCGGTGATCCTTTTGAATTTGATGCAGCAGATTTTGTAAGTAAAGATCCAGAATTTTTCGTTTCTCCACGTATCGGTTTAGGTTTCCCTGTAACCGCTTCTACGGTATTCCATGCACAATACGGTAAATTTATACAACCACCGACATTACAAGATGTCGTTACATCAATTAATGCTTTAAGCAGCTTGGTTAAGGATGATAATTTTGGTGTAAATACCGGACATGTAAATAGTGAAGAAACAACTCAATACGAATTAGGTTTTAGACAAGTATTAGGCGATAACTTTGGTGCTTTAAACTTAACCGCATTCTATAAAAACACAAAAGGTTTAGTAAATAACGAAACCGTATTTTTTAGAAGAAGTGAAGGCGGACAAGTATCACGTTACTATCGTCCTTATAACTCAGACTTTGGTACTATAAAAGGATTTGCTTTATCGTTAACATTAAGTAGATTAAGTTATTTTTCGGTTAACTTAGATTATACCTACAGCTTAGCAGAAGGTACAGGTTCTTCAACCAATTCTTCTGTAACGGCTGCTTTCCGTAACCCTAACGGCGAAACTCCAAAAGTTATTGCACCTTTGGATTTTGACCAAAGACATACAGGCGTAATTAACGTAAGTTTTTATGCTCCTGAAGGAGAATTAGGTGTTTTTGAAAATACATCTGTAAATGCTATTATATCTTTTAATAGCGGCAGACCATACACTCCGTTAACATCACAAGATTTAACACCGGGTGCAAATTCAAACTGGGGTGATAATAAAGGATATATTAACTCGACATACGGACCGGGTTCAAACCGTATTGATTTGAGAGTTGAAAAAGAATTTACTATCGGCGAAAATATTCGCATATCACCATATGTATGGATTGAAAACTTACTTGATGCCGATAACGTAGTTAACGTATATCGTTCAACCGGAAGTGCTTCAACTTCAGGTTATTTATTAACCGATGAAGGAAGAAAGAAAGCAGAAACCGGCGGAGCAGCTTATGTATCGGATTATAAAGCATTAGAGCAAGACCCAACCAACTATGGTATCCCTAGATTAATTAAATTAGGGTTAAAAGTTAGTTTTTCTAATTTAAGCTTATAATTCAGAAATTAAAAGAAGAAATTAACGGCGGAAAAATGAAAACGACAAAAATGAAATTATTAACTAAATTAATCTTATTATCCTTTGCAGTCAGTTTGGTAACACTCGGATGGAAAAGTGACGTTCAAACAGGCGGAGGAAAAAGATTATATAAGCCTAACGAAGTAGGGGAATTTACGGTATTTAACATAAATAACGTACGAATTCCTTTAGATAATAAAGGTGTTATTGCGGATGTTGACCCCGGTGACGGAATAGGTGCCGGCGGTACGTTTGCTAACATTGTCTTCTTATTTTCAGGTGGCTTCTATTTATCAGGTCAAGACGGTAGTACTTTATGGGGTAACGGTGTTTTATCCGCATCACGTATCGAAGACTATCAGCCCGGACCGGTTGGAAGTAATCAAAATGATTCAAAAAATAAAGTTTATGTAGTTCGTGTTCAAGATAGAGCTTTTGGCGATTCATGGCAAGAATGGAAAGATGCCGTAAGTATCGGTGCCGATTTTTATGACGGTGACGGTGACGGTGTTTATAATCCTACCGACTTAAACGGTAACGGCTCGTGGGATGCAAACGAAGATAGACCTGATTTAATCGGTGACTGGACTGCTTGGTGCGTTTATAACGACGGTATTCCTGCCGCATTAAAAAGATTTACGGCTGTTCCTCCTAAAGGAATAGAAATTCATCAAACAGTGTTTGGCTTTGCATCAAAAGGTGTAGTCGGTAATATGATGTTTGTAAGATATCGTCTTATTAACAAAGGAACAAAAGCAGATAAATTTACTAATGTATATTTTTCTGCCGCTGTTGACCCTGACTTAGGTGATCCTAATGATGACTTAGTAGGTTGCGATACTACATTATCAGCCGGTTATGTATATAATGACGCAGACGATCCTACATACGGATCTGCACCTCCGGCATTTTTAATGGACTTTTTCCAAGGTCCTATAGTTTATAAAAACGGATATTCATTTACAGATGTTGACGGAGACGGTGTTTATACCGAAGGTGTTGATACTCCGTTAAAGACTGCTTATAATGTTGGCGGTAGAGTAAAAGGAATTAAAGAATTTAAAGGCGCTTATAACTTACCTTTAACTTCATTTACACAGTATATGCAATCTCACCCGACACACGGTGACCCAAATACACATTTAGAATTACGCAATTATATGATAGGCGGTCACGGTAAAAACGGTGATTCGTTATATGTTAGCAAGTGGACATTCGGAAACGGTGCAACATTAGGTGCCGATACTTCAAAAATTCCTGCTCACTAAAAGTA
>CALGLM010000155.1 GCA_937930275.1 uncultured Ignavibacteria bacterium | reverse complement strand
CGAAGAAGGTTCGTTATATCCTATAGTAGGCGGTATGATTAACACAATGGGAATTGACGAAAAAGCAAGTGAGATAGAGACATTATCAATAAGCGGCTTACCACATTTAAAATATTATTTGGAAGGATTAGATAGTACCAAAACAGATAGAGTGATATTTATTGAAGCTCTTGCATGCGAAGGGGGATGTATAAACGGGCCCGGTAAAACAGTAAAGTCATCCGGATTGAAAGACAGAATAAAAATAAAAGATACTTTTAGGAATTTTAATAAACTAAAAACTCGGAAAAATACCGTTCCTGTGTTTGAATACATGAAATTGCCTAAAGCAAAGCAGAGAAATAATCAACCCGAAGAAAAAATAAAAAATGCTCTTGCAAAATTGGGTAAGTTTAAACCTGAAGACGAGTTAAATTGCGGAGGTTGCGGTTACGATACTTGCAGATTATTTGCCGAAGCTTTACTAAACGGAAAAGCCGAAACGGAAATGTGTGTTTCGCTTATGCGTAAAAAAGCATTAAACAAAGCTAACGCCATATTAAAACGAATGCCTTCCGGCGTTGTTATAGTAGATTCCAACATGCAAATAATAGAATGCAATAAGCGTTTTGCCGAAATGTTCGGTGATGAAACTTTAGCGCTTTACGATATTATTCCTTCACTTAAAGGAGCTTATATTGATAGAATTGTTCCGTTTTCAGATTTATTTAAGTTGGCTTTACGAACCGGAGAGGATATTTTTAAAGAAAATTTACGTGCCGGTGATAAACTTTTACACTTAACATTATTTACTATTGAAGAAAATCAGGTTGTTGGAGGGATAATTCAAGATGCGACAAAACTTGAATTAAAGAGAGAAGAAATTGCAAAAAAGGCAAATGAAATTTTACGAAAAAATTTAAATACCGTTCAAGGGGTAGCTAAATTATTAGGCGAACACATGGCAGATACGGAAATATTACTGCGATCAATTGCAAAAGGTTTTTCTATACCCGAATCCAATGCACAAATAGTTAAAGTGAAAAAGGAATCAAGAAATGAATAACAATAATTTATTTATTGAAATTGATTACGCACAAGAGAAAAAAAACGGAGAAGAAATATGCGGAGATTCTTTTGCTCAAAAACAAATTCCCGAAGAAGGAAGACGAATTGTTGTTCTTTCAGACGGATTAGGGAGTGGCGTAAAAGCCAATATTTTATCTTGTATGACTGCAGAAATGGCTATTAGATTTATTGCAAGCGATATGGATTTAATTGAATCGGTTAAAGTTATTATGGATGTTTTGCCGGTATGTGAAGTTAGAAAAATTAGCTACTCAACCTTAACCGTTGTTGATACTTTATTAAACGGCGAAACAAGGATTATAGAAATGGATAATCCCCCCCACATCCATTTGCGAGGAAATAAAATTGTAAAAGACGAAAAGATTAAAGAATATACCGCAAAAGGGTGGCAAAATAGAACAATTAGAGTATCAACAACAACGGTAGAACCCGAAGATAGATTAATAATTTTTTCGGACGGTATAACTCAAGCCGGATTAGGAAGCAGCAACTACCATTTGGGTTGGAGATTAAACGGGTGTTTGGAGTACGCATTAACTCAAGTGAACAAAGACCCTAAAATTTCGGCACGAAAATTAGCTTCAAATATTATAAGTGAAGCTCTTGTTCATGAAGAAGAGTACGTTCCCCACGATGATATGACTTGTGCGGTAATTTATTTTCGTTCACCACGCCGTACAATGGTTATATCTGGTCCCCCTTTTCATCAGGAACAAGATAAAGAATATGCAAGGTTACTTGATGAATTTAACGGTAAAAAAGTAATTTGCGGCGGAACTACGGCAAATATTATTTCAAGAGAATTGAGACGCGAAGTTTTTACATCGTTAAAACGCTATGGCGATTTACCTCCGATTTCAAAAATGGACGGAATAGATTTAATTACCGAAGGTATTTTAACATTAAGTCGAACTTATCAATTATTAAAAGATAGAGATGCGGTTCACGACCCTTCTGCTGCAAGTGCCCTTGCGGAATTATTACGCGAAAGCGATATAATTAATTTTTATATCGGTACACGAATTAACGAAGCACACCAAGACCCTACTTTACCACGTGAACTTGAGATTAGAAGAAATATAATTAAAAAGATAGTTCGTTTATTGGAAGAACAATATCTAAAAGAAATTCATTTAAATTTTATTTAGCAAGTGAGTATTAAAATGGAAAAAATAATAATTAAAATTTGTATGGGTACAACATGCTTTATTATGTGCAATTCCGAGCTGCAAGAAATTGAAGAAGAAATTGACCCTAAATTATTACCCTTTATTGAAATTATGGGCTCTTCATGCTTAGGATACTGCAAGGAATCCAACTACCATAAAATTCCTTGTGCAACAATTAACGGAAGAATAATTGAAAACGTTAGCAAGGCAAATTTAATCAAGAATATTGAAGAAGCCGTTTACGAAAAATTCTTTAAGGAAATTAGCAATGGAAAGTAATTTAGTTAAAATAAGACGCGAAATTTACGTAAGAATTGCAAGAGCATTTTTTGAGGGGAATTTATTTGAAAAAATAGATAGAATACCGTTAGAAATGAGACCCAAAAGTTTTGGTGAGGCTACACGATGCTGTATTTATAAAGATAGAACAATGATTAAATATAGAGCTATGGCAGCTTTGGGTTTAAGCATTGCAGACGAGACTGATGAATTAACTCCCCTTTCAGAATATGCAAAAAACGCTCTTGATAGAGATTTATCAAATTCTCACTTAACTATTTTAACCGAACTTTGTAGCGGATGTGTAAAAACTCATTATCACATAACAGATGCATGCCAAGGATGTGTTGCGCGTCCGTGTACTACCTCGTGTGCAAAAGATGCTATTTCTGTTATTGACGGGAAAGCTAAAATTGACACAACTAAATGCGTTAATTGCGGAAGATGTATGTCTGTATGCCCTTATCAATCAATAATACGAGTCCCGATTCCTTGCGAAGAATCTTGTCCGGTCGGCGCAATATCTAAAGATGACAACGGAAAAGAGGTAATAGACGAGGAAAAATGTATTTTATGCGGTAAATGTTTAACTGCATGCCCTTTCGGCGCCATAGCAGAACGCTCACAGCTAATAAAAGTAATGCAGGCAATTAAAGAAAATAAAAATATTACGGCATTAATAGCTCCGGCTATTGCAGGGCAGTTTCCGGGCAATATGGAGCAATTACACAGTGCTTTAATAAAATTAGGGTTTAAAAATGTTTTGGAAGTTGCTTTGGGTGCGGAAAAAACGGCAATAGAAGAGACAAAAGAATTTATCGAAAGAATGGAAAAAGGAAAACAATTTATGACAAGCAGCTGCTGTCCCGCTTACATGCTTGCCGTAAAAAAACACTTGAATAAATTGCAGGAATATGTTTCATCTACTCCTTCACCAATGATTTTTACAGGTCAATTTGCCAAAGAAAATTACCCCGATACTTTAACGGTTTTTATCGGTCCATGTTTGGCAAAAAGAAGCGAAGCTTTTGAAAGCGATTGTATTGATTTTACTTTAACTTTTGAAGAGCTTGGGGCATTATTAATTGCAAAACAGATTGATGTGGCACAATGCGAAGCTTTGCCATGGGGAAATAATGCTGCAAAAGAAGCAAGATTATTTGCAACTACCGGCGGGGTTGCAAATGCTATAGGCAGCTGCATTGATAAAGATATCACCTTTTTGCCGTTTGTTGTTAACGGATATGATAAAAAAGAATTTAAGCAACTATCAGGTAAATTAATAAACCAAAAAGCGGGCAATTTTATTGAAGTTATGACCTGTGAAGGAGGCTGCATTGCCGGACCTTGCACAATAGCAAAACCTAATATTGCGGTTCGCAGTGTTGAATCATTCGCCAAAAAAGGGGAATCATTATCGTTACTCCAAGAAGCTGAAAAATAATTTTTTAATTAGCAAAGTTCTTTCAATTAAACTTGTCTTTGTAATCCGATTGTTGGTTTTAAAGTTACTAAAATTGATTTAAATATCTGACTTTAAAACCTTCAGTCACTTTTTATTCTTCTTATCCGCTCTTATTAAAAAATTAATTTAATATTGCTATCACATATCCGTCACATATCCGTCACATATACAACTTATTATTTTACAACAACTTACGGATTTTTATATCTTGCAAATCAGTGTAGCTATCACATATCCGTCACATATCCATCACAAACACAACTTATTATTTTACAACAACTTACGGATTTTTATATCTTGCAAATCGGTGTAGCTATCACATAAAAACAACATATAAAAAGGAAGAAGATTTAATAAAAGTGGGCTTAAATGTTAACAGTTATTATGCCCAAAACGGAATATATCCGGCAAATCTTCTTGATTTGTTTTCCGATTCGTCTTCTTTTATTAATCCTCGTTCAATTGTATCTTTAATAATTCTTGAAGCAATCGAGTAATTTTTATCTTGAATATTAAATCTTTGCCTAAGGGATTGGTTAGTCATTTTTTCATTTGATATATATTTTAACACTGAATGTTGATAACATGAACGTATTTTATCTTCTTTATCCATTTCGTTCAAATTTTTATAGCTAAATAAAACGACTGACGTCCTATTTTGTGTTGAAAAAACTTTAATTGCCGGCAATTGGTGTAATTCAGTAAAATGTATAACCTTATCCATTCTGCTCCCTTTTTCTTCGCAAAACCCCATCCTCCGCATTATATCTGCCATTTTTTCGTTTCTTGAAACATACTCGTCAAAAAACCGTTCCGGTTCAATTAAAGGTAATCCCGGATTTGAAATTTCTATCCTATCGGAAAAAATTTCAACCATCGGAAAACCCAATTCATTAAAATCCTGATGAATCAAAGAGTTAGCAAAAATTTCCCGTATAGCAATTTCAGGATACATTCTAAACTCTTTTCTCAAAGCTTTTCCTATTTCTTCATTGGCGGGTAATTGACTATTTATCCATTCAATAAGCTCCGAAAAACCAACAGCATAGCCGGCAATTCCCTGTTTTTCGCGCTCGGTTTCAATTTTATTTTTACCTTTGTAAACTATTATTCTAACTATTTTTCTTTTCAGAAGGTTAAATTTGTTAAGATCTTTTGCAAATAATATAGCACCTAATTTTGTAATTGCATAATTTTCACCATCTTTTACAATAAATGCCTCAGATAAAAATCTTTCAATTACGCTTTGTTGATTTGTCGGATATGGAAGTTTTAATAAATCAAAATACGATTGAGTGCTTAATAAATTGATTACATCTTGGGCAGATAAATTATCTAATGCAATTTCGCTTTCAAATGGCATTCGTTCTTTTCGCCATATTTTTGATTCCTTTTCAGGGAAATCGCTAAGTTTTCGAGTAGCACTTCCTACACGAATATATGCCTCTCCGCTAAATTTAACCGGTTCATTTTTTGCCGCAGGTATCTCAAACAGCGAGATATGATATTTATCATTATAATCAAATTCATAAATAGTAAAATCAATTCGCGGAGTTAATCTATTAATCAACCAATTTTCCAATTCTTCATTTTTTATTTTGTGCTCTTTAGCCTTAAAATCAGTTCCAATTATTTTATGATTTTTATCTTCAATCCCAAATACTAAATAACCAACTTTTTTATTCATCAAGCATATTGAATTTGCAATTCCGGAAATTCGCTTTCCAATCTCTTCCGGTGAATGAAAATTTTGCTTAAATTCTAACCATTCTGATTCTATTGGCTGTTCAATAAGAATTTTTAATAGATCATGAAGTTTTCTATTTGTCATACTTCCTCAATGAATAAATTTTTCAGAATTACAAAGTTATAATAATTTTCACTTAAAATAAATAATTTTAATGATAAAACCATTTTTCCCCTTAATAATCTTATTAAATAAGCAATTTATTATTTTACAACAACTTATGAATTTGTATATCTTGCAAATCGGTGTAGCTATCACATATCCGTCACATATACAACTTGTTATTTTACAACAACTTACGAATATTAGAGCATTGTAAATCGGGTAAGCAATCACATATCCGTCACATATACAAGTTTTTACATAAACTTTAAGCAATTCTATTTTTATATAAATTTATGTTCAATCAATTAGCCCCGTTGTAATCCAATTGCATATTTTGGTTTCAAGTTTATAAAATAATCTTTTTTTTGTAACTAATAAAAACATCAGTTTTTATCTAAAATTTGTTTAAATAAAATGAATTAAATTCATAAAACATTATTTTGGGAATAATTTATGCTTTCTTTCCTCGCAATAATTAAGTATATTATTTTAGAGATAAAAATAATTCTGTTAAACGGAGGTATAAAGTGAAGTTAAAAGGACTTATTATATTATTATTGATTTGTATCGGTAATACTCTTTTAGCCGATAATAGTATTGCAAGAAATATTTTGCACAAAGGAGCTAAAAATATTACTCATACTTCAAAACTATTAGAATCATTAAGCTCATCTAATAGAGTAGCTAAAGTCTTAAATGTTTTTAAACGTAATAACGAACTTGTGTTTCCTTCAGTTGTTTTTATGAATGACAGTACAAAAAGACTTGTTTACTTGTATGATAACAACGGAAATGCTCTTTCCGAGATTACGGAAGATAAAATAAACAATAATTGGGTATCAGTTAAAAGAATTTTTGTTTCTTTCGATTTGCAAGGAAATTTATTAACCTATAAAGAAGAACATATAGAAAACGACATTTGGGTAATTTTTTCAAATTTTATTATAAGTTACGATTCTAACGGTAATCAGGTTTCAATAGAATATCAAAGTATTGATTTGGGGGAACATGTTTCTGGAATTATCTCTAATTCGTACAATTCAAGTAATTTAATTACTACATCGCTTAATGAAAGAAATTTAGGCAACTCAAAAGAAAACTTTGAATTAATTGAATACACATATAATTCAAACAATAAATTAGCTAATGTAATTGTAAAAACATGGAATTTTAATCAACAATGGAATAATTCATTCCAAGAAATTTTTGAATACAATAATACCGGATTAGTAGAAACTCATACTTTTAAAAGTTGGAACAATAACATTTGGGAAAACACTGTTAAAGAAAATTATACTTACAATAATTTTAATAAAGTTTCAACAAAAACAAATGAAGTTGCGGTTGCAGAAAATTGGTTAAATGATTCAAGAGATTCATATACATATAATACAAACGGAAGTTTATCTAATTACCAAGAAGATATTTGGCAAAATGGAGCTTGGGTCAGTCTTACAAAAACGGATTACTTATATAATTCAAACGGTAATTTAATAATTTCAAGAAAAGAAGATTATACTAACAATACTTGGCAACTTAACACAAAAACAAACTATACGTATAATAACGAAAATAATTTTATTAGCGGAAATTGTATTGTTTTTCAAAATGATTCATGGGTTTCCGGCTTAGGTGTATTTATGGCTATTTATAATCAGGGACAAGATACACTATATTATTACGGTAAAAATATAAATATTGATTTGCTGAAAATTACTGAAACCGAAGCAACCGAAAATACTGTTAACACATTTTCGTTAGCTCAAAATTATCCTAATCCTTTTAACCCAAGCACAAACATAAGCTTTACTATTCCGAATTCTGAATTTGTAACATTAAAAGTGTATGACATTTTAGGCAAAGAAATTACAACTTTAATTAATGAAGAATTAAATGCCGGAAATCACACTAATACTTTTGATGCCACAAAATTAAGTAGCGGAGTGTATTTTTACACACTACAAGCTGGAAAGTTTAACGAAACTAAAAAAATGATTTTAATTAGGTAATTTAGCGGCTAATATAAAAGACCATTTTACTATAGCATGCATTTTAAAAACTCCGTCCGGCTTTATTTTATTAATTTAATTATTACATTAACTAATAAGCTAAAAGCCGGATGAGTAACAAGGGGGTTAATTATTTTCTAAAACAATATTATCAATACTTTTTACTTTTTTTGTTGAAAACTTTCTTTTAATAGATTCAAAAGTATAGAATACACAAGGAACAACAACCAAAGTTAAAATTAAAGAACTTGTTAAGCCACCTATTATAACCAAAGCCATACCGTTTTTTAATTCACTTCCGGCACCACTTGCTATTGCTAAAGGAAGCATACCAAAAACCATGGCAAAAGTTGTCATTAAAATCGGTCTTATTCTTTCTTTTCCCGCTTCTATTAATGCCGCTTTCAACTCCTTTCCTTCTTGTAATAGTTCGTTGGTAAAATCCACCAATAAAATAGCATTTTTTGCCACCAATCCAAGCAATGTTATTAAACCTATTATGGTAAATATATTTAATGATTCCATCGCAAGTGCTAATGCCAAAAGCGACCCTATCATAGCCATAGGAATTGAAAATAATACTACAAACGGATATAATAATGAATTATATAAAGCAACCATTATTAAGTACACTAAAACTATTGCAGAAATTA
>CALGLM010000154.1 GCA_937930275.1 uncultured Ignavibacteria bacterium | reverse complement strand
ACCACCGAGATCTACACTCTTTCCCTACACGACGCTCTTCCGATCTTGTTCTACAATTTCAGCTTTGGTCATCCTAAAACCTTAATTTATTAAACGTAAATTATTAATATATATAATTTTACAAAAAATTACAACAATAAATTTTATTAATAAATCATTTTTGTAATTTTTTTTGATATAGCTTACAAATGTAAAAAAAAATTTACTTAAATGTAATATTTTTTTTACTTTAGAATGTTTATTTTTATTTATTTCGGTTAATATGTATAAGTTTCTTATTGTTTTTTTTATTTCGGTTTCAAGTTTGTTAGCCCAAAACGGCATTATTAAAAGTTATTACGGTAAAGGTAAAATAAAGTACGAAATGTCGTATGTTAATAATGTTTTAGAAGGGACATCGTTTTGGTATTATGAAAACGGTAATCTGATGTCGGAAAAAACTTATGATAACGGTAAACTTAGCGGATGGCAGCGTGATTATTACGAAACCGGATTAATTAAATTAGAAATTTATTTTAATAACGGTATAAGAGACGGTTTATTTAAAGAGTATTACGAAAACGGCGGGCTAAAGGAAGTTAGAAATTACGAAGCCGGTAAATTAACAAAGACAATAGAACTAAGTTATGATGAAAATTATCAAGCTCCTATTGAAGCTTACAAAAAAGGAAATAGGCAGATTCAAAAAGAATTAAAAGAAGAGAGATTTATTTGTACTATTGAAATTTGTCCGGTTCCGATTGGCGGTATGCAAGCTATTCAAGATAAGGTAATTTATCCCGAACATGCAAAACTTTACGGGTTAGAAGGAATTGTAGTATTAATTGCAACGGTTAACACGGAAGGGTCTGCTGTTTCATTTAAAGTAGTAAGCGGAATTGGGTTAGGTTGTGATGAAGCAGCTATTGATGCAGTTAAGAGAACAAGATTTATTCCGGGTACTGATAAAGGAGAGGTTGTAACCGCAGATGTTACAATTAAAGTTGAATTTAGGCTTAGCGAAAAATCTGTTTTAACTATTGCAAAAAAAGATGAAAAAGAAATTAAAGAAGAATATAATAGAATTATTACTAACGAAACTAATTTAAATAAAGAAAAAAATGATGAAAAGTTGATAGATGTAGTTAGTAAGAATACCGATAAAGTTATTAATCCCGAAATAAAAAGTTTAGAAGACGAAAAAGATACTACGGTTATTTACATAAAAAACAGAGTTATTTGTGAAGTATCTGAATGTCCGGTTCCGGCAGGTGGTTGGGGTAAAATAATAGAGAACTTAGTTGTACCAAAAACCGTTAAAAGATTAAAATTGACAGGTGACGTTACAGTACTGGCAACTATTGACGAGTATGGTAATGTAAGAGATACTAAAGTATTACAAAAATTAGGTCATGGGGCAGATGAAGCAGTAGAAGTTGCAATTTTAGATACTCATTTTTTACCGGGGACAGTAAACGGTCAAAAAATACGTTGTGATGTTAAAATTACAATTCCTATTAGAGAAAATAAATAATTTAAATAGTTTTCAATATTTCAATAAATTCGGATTCTAAAGCTTTTCCTCGATTTCTACCGTACCACAAATGTAGTTTTTCAACATATTCGTCTTTTTGTAAACCTTCGGCTT
>CALGLM010000153.1 GCA_937930275.1 uncultured Ignavibacteria bacterium | reverse complement strand
CCTGAACAATTATTTGGTATTACAGGATTTAATCAACGGATGTTCAATAAACTGGGTATAGAGTTTTTAGAAATAATAAACAATTTTGTGAAAGAAAAAAAACTTGATAAATGTGATGATAGCCAATCGGAAATTAGTTTACCTGATAACATTGTAGGTACTTATAAATTACTTAAACGCGGATATAATTTAGGAAAAATTGCCGATTTCCAAAAAGCTCACGAATCTATTATTGCTCTTCAAATAGAATCCATAATTGAGTATCTACCAAATACTGATATTAGCAATATAATTAATCAAAAAGATTTTACTGATATTAAAATTGAATATAAAAAAGGGGTTACTGACATAAAAGAACTAAGAGCTAAATTTAAGGGTTTATCGGTTTCACAATTGCGAATTGCAGTAGCTAAAATTAAACACAATTAAATATTTTAATTAATATTAAATATTTATGGAAATTGGATTATAATATTATTATTATTGTTTATTAAAAATTTTTAAGATACAATATGGAATTAAAGGACGCAATTTTTACTACTTTATGGATTTTTACGGGATTAATGTTCGTTATCCTAACGGTTTCTTATATTAGTTTTAAAATAAAAAAGAAAAAAAACGGAAATTTAGAGCCATATCAAAAAGAATCTACGTTGGAAAGTAAGCCAAAACTTGCCGTAAAATCTTCAAAACCTGTTTCGTCAACTTCAAGTAAAAAAGAAAGCAAAGAAGAATCTAAACTAATTTCGCTGCATGATTTAAGAGAACAAGAAAAAGAAAAACAAAAAGAAAGGCAAAAAAGCGAAGAAAAAGAAAGACAACGTAATAAAGAGAAAGTAAAAAACGAAAGAAAAAGAGATAAAACGCGTCCAAAAGATTCAAAAAGTGAAGAACGATTGAAAGAAGCAAAATCTATTAGTAGAGAAAATAGATTCCAAATACTTAATCCCACTTCTAAAGAAGACAATTTTGAAGACAAGGCTTATAGCCGTCCCCTTGCACCGTTAAGACCATATGACCAACAGGAGAATAAAAAATCTGATAATTTGTTTGATAAATATACAAACGATGAGGATGATGATTTATTCAGTCCAAAAATTCCGACAAAAGATTAATAAAATTAGGCACCTATTTTTAATTTAGCCTTTGCAATATTATCATTTAATTTGGAAGCCAATTCAGGTTTTAACGATACTGCTTTTTCCCAATCACTAACCGCATTTTTAAAACGCCTCATATCGTAATTAATAAACCCTCGGTAGTAATAACACTCAACATTTGAAGGTAAAATTTCCAATGCTTTTGTAAAATCGTCATAGGCTTCCGATGATTTTTCCAGTTTAACAAGCGCTCGAGCTCTATAAATATATGCGTTACCGTTTTGAGGTCTAAGTGCAATTGCTTTATTTAAATCTAAAGCAGCTCCGTGATAATCAGAACGTGAATATTTCAAAAGTGCTCTCGCAATCCATGCATCAAAATAGTTAGGATCTGCCAACGCAAACGTATAATCTGAAGTTGCTCCGTAATTATCTTGTAACTGCTCTTTTACTTTAGCTCTATAATAGTATCCCTGTCTATTTTCCGGATTTATAGATATAAGTCTATCCAACTCTCTAATAGCGTCTTTATATGATTTTGCTTTATAAAACAAAATCCCCAATTCTAAAATTGCGTCCTCGTAATCAGGTTTTATACTTAACGTTTTATCTAAATATTCTTTCTGCTCTTTGTATCTTTTTAACTCTTTAAAAGTAATAGCTAAATAATACAAGAATTGCGGATTTTGAGGTTCTAAGATAATTGCCGATTCAAAATTTATTTTTGCCGAATTAAAATCAAATAGTAGCAAATTAAGTTTTCCGCTTTTGTAATGATATTCGGCATTATCGGGGAAATATTCAAGTACTTTTTTGTAATCGGCAAGTGCTTCGTCAGGTTTATCTAATTGAGTAAATAACTCTGCTCTTGCTAAATAGGCATCTGCATAATTGGTGTTTAATTCAATAGCTCTATTTAAGTTAGTTAATGCTTCGTTTTGTTGATTTACCTTAATTTGAATTAAAGCTATTGTATAGTATGAATCCGGATAAAAATTATTAAGAGATATTGCCAATTTAATATCATTTAACGCATCGGAATAATTCCTATTTAAATATCGCAAATAACTTCGTATATTTAGTAAATCAGGACTGTTTCCGTAATTTTCAAGTGCCTTATTAACATCAATTAATGCTTTTTTAAGTTGTTCGGTCTTAATTTTGGATTTAATCATTAACTTAAAGGCATCCATATCATCAGGACTTGCGTTAAGAACTTTCTCGCAGTCGTCAATTACATCCAAATGTTTTTCAAATTTAAAGTTTAGTTCTGCCCTCAACTTTAAAGCATTCACTTTATCTTTCCCTTTGTCAATATACTTTGTTAGATATTTTACGGCGTTATCAAGCTCACCGTTATCTATCTCAATTTTGTATAAATAATTATAGCATTCAAAAAAGCTGTTATTTGGATTTTTCTCAATTTCCAAAAATATTTTTTTCGAACTTTCTATTTCCCCTTTATAAAAATAACACTTGGCTTTACCAAATTTTGCGCATAAGTTATTCTCGTCGTAAGAAAGTACTTTTTCAAACGAACTTAACGCTTGTTTAAAGTCTTTTTCTTCAACAAGTTTATTCCCTTCTTTTAATAATCTTTCAATCTCTCCTTTCTTAAAATATTTTAATATAAAATTCATTTTAACCGTAAAATATTACTCATACTTAATTTAAAATACTAAATTTTTTTGATAAAAAAAAGGACTTTAAGATATAAATTAAAAAAGCCTCTCACCCAAATGTGAATTCATTTCCACACCTACGCATAGATTCATGGGCTGGGTTGTTGCCTCGCCACCATGAATAAATTAATGTATTGCGAGTTCTTCTTATTCAACATTTAACATTATTTTTGAACCGAGATTTTCAGGATGAAAAAAGGATTTTCAGGAAACACCTCAATTTTGAATGTTGAATTCCCTTTTTCCAAAACGGAAAGGTTTATTTTATTTATTTAGCACTAAACATTTTACTTTAGCACTTAATTCAGCTCCGTAGGAGCGGCATTATTGTAACACACATAAATACGCACGACATTGGTTTTTGAATGTATATATTCCCCGCTCTGTAGCCACTATTTGAAAATAGTGGTAATTAATAAGGGGAATTAATAAAAATAGCTATAATAAATTTATGTTTATTCAATTACCGCTATCTTAAGATAGCGGGTGTTATTATTCCCCATGAATAAATTCATGGGCTGGGTTTTTATCTCGCCCCCATGAATGAATTCATGGGTTGCGAGTTCTTTTTATTCAACATTTAACATTTAACATTCAACATTATTTTAGCGTGCTGAAAGGTTTGACGATATTGCTTTTTATTCAACCTTTAACCTTCAACATTTAACATTATTATAATGGGACCGGTTATAATAACAGTTATTTAAACAAGCCCCCTATTATTAAAAATCTAAACCAAGCGAAAGATAATATTTTGGTTTTGAAAAATGTTGCCCGTCAAATGACCAGGCACAATCAACACGCCATAAAAAGATAAAATTAAATCTTATACCGTAACCGCTGCCTATTAATAAATCTTTTGTAACGGTGTTTCCGGTGCTGTTTTTTTCAAAAAATTTAAGTTCTTTTGTATTATCCCATGCAGAACCCATATCTATAAACGCGCTGCCTAATATGTTTTGAAACAGAATCGGTAATGGTCCCGTAACTAAATATCTAATAAGCGGCATTCTTAACTCTAAATTAAGCAAGCTATATTTTGTTCCTATCTGTTCGGCGTAATCATAACCGCGTAACGGCAAAGCCGGGGTTAAAAATGCAAAATCACTTGCACTATTAATAGGTATTTCTTCGGTAGAAAAATGTCTATTTATCCAATTTTCCGTTCCGCCAATAAAAAATCGCTGAGGATTTGCACCGCCGCTATAACCTCCGGAAAAACGAAATACAAAACCGTTATCATACCAAAATCTAAAATATTCTCTAAAATCCCACACAGCCGAGTAAAACGACTTTCGTTTATCATCAGCGCCAGGATTACCAAATAACGTTAAACTTGTCCTATTCCCTTGTATAGGAGAGTAATAGCCCCACAATGTATTATCGTGAACAAAACTTACTGTAGGGATTAAAAATAAAGCTTGTTCTTTAGGAACTGTATAATCATCCAAGTTTTCGCTGCTCACATTAAGAACGCTAAAACCTGCATCAAATCTATAAAAACGGCTTAATGGGTAACTGATTGAAAAAACAGCACCGTAGTTTCTAAATCTATATAGTTCACTACCGTAAGGACGCGATAAATAAACAAAGCGTGCCGTATGAAATCCTTCAATTCCGTAGTTTGTTCTATTTGCCAAATAGTAATACGCTAACCCATAATCGCTATTTTTTAAGTCAACATTTAATGATGTAACCCCAATAAGTCTGTGATTACCCAACATGTCACTAAAAGAAAGAACCGTTGTTCCTAATAAACCATATAACGAACTATATCCGGCATTTGCATAAATTAGATCAGGGGAAAAATTAACTTTATATTTATTTACCAAATAATTACCGTTTTCATCCAATTTTTGAGTAAATAAGTTTACTTTTGAAGTATCAACCTTTGTCGAATCAGTTATAAAAGTATCACCGCCAAAAATATAGTTCTTATATTCCTCATCAGATTTAGTTAATGTTGTATCCTTATCTTGGATTATAGTTCCAACAAAAATTCCGGGTTCTTCCTCAATTATTTCTTGGCTCTTCTTAACGGTTAAAGTAGAATCGTTAAAAGTAACTAATTTTGGTTGTGAAATTTTTAATGTATCGACTAATTTTACAACATTTACCGATTTTTTGTTGTCAGCAATAACTTTTTGCATAAACTTTGTGTACTCAAGCTCATCCCCTATTTTTTCTGCCTCAAAAGGATTATTTAACAAAAATATATTATATCCCGTATTATATAAACCCGTAAATACAAGTTTCTTTTTATCGGCAGTAGCAGAAAGTTGGTTAATTCCGGATAAAGAATTTGTAATAGGGAACACAGTATTGCCAACATAACTTTTTGAACTATCGTTTAGTTCTTTAATACTAATCTTGTAAATATTATCAATACCGTTTTTATCAGATACAAAAAGAAGTTGATTACCGTCTTCACTTACAATTGGCGATTTTTCGTTACTAAACTCCCAGTCGGTAATTCTAACAATATTATTGTTATTTAAATTTAGTTTATATAAGTCAAATTGTCTAAAATTATGATTATAAATTTCAAAATCTTCGGGTATTAAATCCTTTTTTAAATATTTACCTCTATCACTACTGAATACAATACTTTTACTATCAGGCGACCATGATATATCGGTTTCCGTAAAAATATCATCCGTAAGGTTAGTTAGTTGTTTTGTGCTAAAATTATATAAATATAAATCGGATTGTTTATTATTTGCTCCTATAAATACAATTTTTGTACTATCGGGGCTCCAACTTACGCTTTCTATTTTATCTAATTTAAATGGTAATGTTTCAACAGTTTCTTTTTCGGTATTTATTACTTGAATAATATCATAACCGCTAAACTTAACCGAAAGAGCTAAGTGAATATTATCGGGAGACCATGTTAAAGAAGGAAATAAAACGTTCAATTCTTCGTAATCATTAGTCCTTCCGCTTTCAACAACACGTTTAATAATTTTACCGTCATATGCACTCATTATATAGATATTAAGAAAAATATCGCGATCGGTAATAAATGCAATTTTATCCCCCTGTGGCGAAATTGCGGGACTTGTATTATAAAAACCGCCGTCTTTTTTATTATTTGTTAATCTTTTAGCAAACTCATCAGGGTCAGTTCTTTTATCAATTTGTGGCCAATATTCTTTTTTTAGAAATTTTTTCCAATTCTCATTTAACTCTTCAATTGTTAAACCAATTGAAGCTTTTATTCCCTCTTCAACACTCCCTAATCCTTTTGTTTTTTCTAAAATTTCGGCAATCTTTTCGTCACCGTATTTGGTAGCAATATAATACATTAAAGATTGTCCGCCTCTATAAGCATAATAACCGTTAAGCATCGGAATATCGGGTAATGATTCGTGTATTATTCCGTCACTAACAAACATATCGCTGTTTGTTTCCCAATTAGTTGACATATACTCTGCCATTCCTTCCATATACCATAAAGGAAGTTGTAATGAAATTCCGCGCGCAATAATATTTTGAACCGTCCCGCCATAAAGCATATCCATCATAAAGGCATGAACAAGTTCGTGATGAATAACGTGTCTAAACTTATCATACGATCCTTCAAAAGGAAGTACTACTCTGTTTTTAAATGGTTCGGTAAATCCGCCTACTCCGTTGCTTAAATATTCATCCGTAGTGTTAGTTTCTTGAAAATCGTTATGCGAGTTATAAATAATTAAAGGGATTCTATTATTTATTTTATACTTTAGTCTTGATTGTAAATCATTTAATGCTCCTTCGGCAATATGTGCCGCAAATTCCGCAATATCCGGTGATTTATAATCAAAATATATATCAAAATGAGTTGTTTGAATAAAATGCCAGTCAAATGTTTTATATTGAACTTTGTTTTGACCAAATTGCGCATAAATACTTTGCGAAAACAAACCGGAAAATAAAAATAGCACAACAACAAAGGATTTTAACTTCATAATTTTCCTCGAAAAAGTATAATTTATGATAAAGTTATTTAATTTAACTTGAAAGGATAAAATTCAGTTCCTTTCTTTCTGTGTTAACTCGTATAAGTTGTACTTTAACTTTATCCCCTAATTTATATTTCTTTCTATTTCTTTTACCTACCATCGAAAAGTTCTTTTCATCGTAGGTGTAGTAATCGTCATCCAAGTCTTTAAGATGAATAAGTCCGTCAACTAATATATCTTTAAGCTCAATAAACATTCCGAAGTTTGTAATTCCGGAAATAATTGCCTCAAATTCATCTCCCATTTTACTTTCCATAAACTCAATCTGTTTCATTTTTACGGATAATCTTTCGGCATTTTGTGCCGCTCTTTCTCTTTCTGAAGAAAATTCTGCAAATTCTTCAAGTTTTTTTAATATAAATTCTTTTGGTTTGGATTTTATATAATTATAAATCAATTTATGAACTATTAAATCGGGGAATCTTCTAATGGGAGAAGTAAAATGAGTGTAATAAGTAAAAGCTAATCCATAATGACCGATATTTTCAACTGAATATATTGCTTTAGCCATAGAACGAATTGCTACATCATTTATAATGGGTGCGGCATCAGAATCACCGACTTCGGTTAACAATTTTTGAAATTGTTTTGGAGTATCTGCTTCGGTAGGGTCAAAAGAAAATCCGAATGTTTTAACAAATCGAGCAAATTCTTTAATTTTGTCTGCATCCGGCTTATCATGCACTCTATATATAAAATCGTATTTAGTCCTTTTATTATTAACGTGTTTTGCAACTAATTGATTTGCAAGCAGCATGTAATCTTCAACCAATTCATTACTTTCGTTAATTTTTTTAGGAGTAATACCTATCGGTTTGTTATTTTCATCCAAAATAAATTTTACTTCCGTACTGCTAAAATTTATGCTCCCTTTTTTCTCTCTATTTTTACGTAATATTCTTGCCAATTTGTTTAGTTTAATTAAATCTTCGGCAAAATCTCCTTCTCCTGTCTCAAGTATGTTTTGAACCTCTTCGTAAGTAAATCTTCGTTTACTATTAATTACGGTTTTTTCTATAATATAATCAATTATTCTTCCTTTGTCGGTAATTTCAACTATTACCGAATATGTCAGTCTATCTTCATTGGGGACTAAGGAACATATTTTATTAGATAATCTTTCCGGCAGCATTGGTATAACTTTACCGACAAAGTAAATACTTGTTCCTCTGTTAAGCGCTTCTTTAAAAATATTACCGTCAGTTTTAACATAATGCGAAACATCGGCAATATGTATTCCTACTGAATAGTTACCGTTTTGTAATAGTTCTACTGATAGAGCATCGTCAAAATCTTTTGCATCCTCAGGATCAATTGTAAATACATTTTTATTCCTATAATCCAAGCGTTCTTTTAAATCATCAATACTTACACTATCGGGTATATTATCGGCTTCGGTAAGCACTTCGGCGGGAAATTTATACGGCAGGCCCAATTCGTAAGCAATAGAAGCAAGTTCTGTATCATATTTACCTTGTTCTCCCAATACTTCTAACACTTTTGCGTGTAGTTTACCCGGTTCTTTGGGATCTGTGAACAAATCAACAACAACTTTATCCCATTTTTTTGCACCGTTCAAAGATGATTTTTTAATATGAATCTCCGTTTCAACACCGGCATATTCAACTTTAACAAAATACATCTCTTTATCTTTTACAACAACACCCACATAATTTTCTTTTGCTCTTTTAACTATTTTTAATATTTCCCCTTCAGGCTTTCTATTTTTCCCTTGTTTAATAATAGCTACTTCCACAATATCACCGTGCATTGCACCGTTAATATCATCTGAATGAATAAAAATATCCCCAAATTTGGAATTATCCGGTTTTACAAAACCAAAAACCCCTCTACTCATTTCAAAAGTACCTATTATAGGCTTAAGTTCTTGGTTATAAATAAATTTTTTACCTTCTCTTCTCAAAAATCCCTCTCCCGCCAATTTATTTACAAAATCACGTAACTCGTTATAAGCATAAAACTCGGTGATATTTAGCTCGTCTGCAATTTCACCTAATTTAAACCACTTGTTTGCATTTTTTGTAAAAAATGCTATTAATCTCTTTTTCATTAAAATTGAAACCTATATTTAAGACCTAATTCATTAATTTTATCTTCCGAACCAAATGTTTGTACAACCGGTTCTTTTCTTTCAAGCCTTATACTAAAATCCGGACTGAATAAATATTCAATCATTAAGTTTGCTCCGGTAACATCTTTAAATATATCGGTTGTTCCTCCAATACTATATTTAAAGTTACTAAACCTGCCGGATACGCTGAATTTAGTATATCCCATACTCTGGTCTAACGAAATATTATTTATTGCATCGCCAAATACCGAACTTGCAACACTACTTAACACCGAGCCTAAAATCATATCTGTTTGTGCGGCAATTACTGTCTGATCTAAAGCAGTTAAATCTTTTACAAATTTACCGATAACAATAAACGAAAATGCATCGGCAGCACCCAACTGTTTATCAGGCGTTCCGCTTTCAATATTTTTTGCCCCTACATATACGGAAATATTATCGGGGTTTGAAGCTAAATTTTTACCCAATTCATCTACCGTTCCTTCCAAAACAAGTTTAACTTGTACATCTTCAACTGTTCCGGTTGTGGTTGTATGAGGTGCTTTATAAGTAGCTACAACATTAAGATACGGATTTGTTACATCACTTTCAAATCGAATTGAACCTGTTGCATCAAAAGTTTTAATAAATTCAAGCTTAGAACCGGTTAAAAGTTTAAACTCACCTTGTGCTCTTATTTCTCCGTTCTTATATTCGTAATTAATATCACCTACCGATTCAACCGTCAGTTTTTGATTTGTTGCTTCAGAAAGTACGAAAACCAACTTAGCATCTTTTAAAGTTTTTACCTTAACCGCATATTCTAATGCAGAACCCGTTGATTTACTAACTTGCCATGCTCCTCCGTTTTTGCCGGCAATTAATAATTTATTAAAATTTTCTTCTTCTTTATCAATTTTTGAAGAATCTACAACAAACTGATAATTAAAATTATTGTTTATTTGAGTATAAGTGTTTTGTTGCGGCGAAAAAACCAAATTTGTTTCGTCTAAACCAATATTGCCAATAAATACAGCTTTATTATTTTCGTAAATAAAACTCCAATCATCTATTGACCTAATATACAAATCACCGTAAAAAATAGGAAGTACGGCTTTGGATGCAAAAGATAAAACACTTAAATCGCCCTTAATTTTTGCCACCATTTTTTCCAAATTAAAATTGTTAAGGAAAATATTTCCCGTTGCAGACATAGTACCGCTTTTGCTAACTCCGCCCGCATTTTTTATTTCACACTCCGTAATTTCAATACCGGATTTTCCGAATCCGAGAATCATGTTGGCATTATAATCAAGATTATTATTTTTTAGAGTAAATAAACCTTCGGTCAGTTTTATTTCGCCTCCATATTTAACAGAGTTAAAAGTTCCGGTAATTTCCATATTACTTTTTAATAATCCGTTTTTAATTACAACAAAAGGTAAAATATTTCCAATAGTATTTAGATTAAATCTACTTGATTTAAGTTTAATTTCTAACGGCTCATTTTCTAAAATTCTTGATTTAACTTCTTTTGTACCCAAATATATAGGGAAATTTCCGTTAAAACTTAAAGTGGGAAGTAAACTACCGTCATTTTCAAAAAACCTAAAATTAAAAAGGAAATTACTGTTATTGTACTCAAAATTACTAACTAAATTTCCGAGATTTGTTTTATCGTATCTTAAGTCGTTTCCGTTTAAGTTAGCTACTAATATCGGTTCTTCTAAAGTACCGGTAATATTACTTTCAAAGTCGATATCCATATTAAGTTTTCTATCAATAGCTCCTAATAAATATTTAGAAAATATCTTTCCGTCAACATTTAATACGTTAAAACTTAAATCAAGTTTTCCGTCTGAAAAAACATTACCTTTGCAATTTATTTCAGTCTTGTCATTAAAAATATTTAAACTTTTAATTTTAACATAATTAGTAGCCAAATCAATCAAAATATCATCGTTATTAGCCCATTCTTCATCCAAATATTTAACCGAAACATATTCTAAAACTAAATTTTGAATATTCGGATTCATTATTAATTTTCCGTCTAATTCGGCATTAATCATTCCGTTTATTGTAGCTGTTGAGTTAAATATTAATTTGCTTTGGTTAAATATCAAGTCAGCAGTTACATTTTTTAATTCGCTGCCGGCATAAAAACGTTTATTGGTAAAAGATACACTCCCAAATAAATTATCAAACGAAAGCTTACGATTATCTCTATTAAACTTAAAGGTCGTATTAATTCCGGATAAATATAACATATTACCGGATACCATATTTACAAAATAATCTATATCTAAATCGGTAGAAATAGAAAAATTTGTAGAATCGTTATAAACAGTCCCGTTACCGCTTCCTAATATATCAAGCTTTTCGGAACCTATTAGCGTTGATATCAATTCAAAATCGTTAAATTTAAAAGAGTAATCAAACTTAAGTTTATTTTTAAGAAAACTCGGGATAGTATCGTTTTCGGTAATTCGTTTTGTTGATTTTGCTTCACCGATGGGATTTAGCTCATCTGCTTTATCTTGAATTAATGCAACTATTGTTTTTGCCTCATACGTTAAAATATCAATAGCCGCTTTTAATGAAAAATTCCCCTCTATTTTGAAGTCCAAAATATCACTTTCTAAATTTATACTTCTTACTGAATCAACTTGCTGAATGTTTAACTTAAAATCAGCCGGCATAATTGAAGTATTATTGTAATCCGATTCACCTAAACTCAGATCAATATTTCCGGTTAGAGAATCTACATCAAAACTTCTACCCGATGCGGCAAAACTTAAATTTAAATTACTATTAACCTCGTTTAGTGAATCAGTATTAAATCTCGAAATATCAAAACTATTTATTTTTCCTGATAAATTATAAGTCGGCAAGTTTTTATCAGTAAAATCAAGATCTCCGTTTGCCATAAAACGTGTATCATTGATATACCCCAAAAGCTCGGATTTAATTTTCTTTTCACTTGCCCCAACAAATAAATCTAACGAATCTATTTCAAAACCATTAAAAAAGCTTTTATAATCTGTCTTTACCATAACCGAAGCAACAACTTTTTCAATATCCGTACCCGTTCCTTGTATATTACCGCTTAAATTAAATCCGGTAGCCGTATTTATAAAAGGAGAAAGATCTAAATTTTCCGTTTTAAATTGTAATCCGTAAACTAAATCTTGCTTTGTAAAATCCAAATTTGTATTAAGATCTAAATAACCGGAATTCATATTGGATTTTAGCTGCACATTAAATTTTTTAACTGTTCCAATATATTTTACGTCAAGGTTACTAAAGGTCAAATCATAATAATTCGGTAGATCAAGAGTAGGTAATAAAGTAACAATATCAGATTCTTTTATTAATGACTTATTGATGTTTGCATCAAAAGCCAATCCATCTATACTCATTAAATTTTTAACATTACCGTTAACATTAAGCTCTGTAGTTAAATAGTTAAGTTTTAACTGGTTGACATAAAAATCATTAAAATTACCCGAAGCCTTAAGGTCAACAAATAACTTTCCAACTAAAAGCTTAAAATCCGGAATAAAATTTTTTACGTCAATAAAATCAAATTTATCTGCAAAAAGGTTTAATGAAAACTCCGCTTTCCTTAGTTCGGCATTTCCCATTTCACCAAAAATATTTAAGCTATCAATACCGGCATTTAAAGTAACATCGCTACTATCGGTCAATAAATTTAGTCGCGAAATCCTTATGGCTTTATCAGTTATTCCTATACTACCGGTTAATCCCCTTAAATCAAAATATTTTAAATTTGAATCAAAATTAAAATCTCGAAGTTCTAAATAGTATTCGTTTTTGGCAATATCTACATAAGCCGTAGCATTTAAATCGAATGATTTAATTTTTAGGTTCTCTAAATTAAACGATTCAATTTTTTCAACAGAGTTTAAATTATCATAGGACACTCTGTTTAATGATAAATTAACAATATTTAATTTATTTATTTCAATACTAAACGGAAATTCGGATGTAGTTGTGTCTTCTTCTGTCGGTTTTGCCAATTTTTCAATATTCCAAACAAGTAATGAATCCTGAACGATATTAAATCTTGGATTTACAATTTCAACCGATTTCACATCAATTCTATCAAAAAGCAACTGCAGAGGATTAAACCGCAAACTTAATTTATCTATTGCCGCTAAAGTATCACCATACAATGTTAACTTAACATTATTAACTTTAACTAAAGTTAAAATAGATCCTTCTATCGAACCGATTTCAAGTTTTCCGTATAAAGCATCATTTACG
>CALGLM010000152.1 GCA_937930275.1 uncultured Ignavibacteria bacterium | reverse complement strand
TTCAGGGAAGTTAAGAATCAATTCAGAAGGTTAATATTTTATGTCCGATATCTTTTCAACTTCATAAAAACCATTTTGATTAACATCCGTATGTCCGTTAATATTTCCAAATGTATTTTTCTGTCTAAATCCGGAAAAATTTAGGCTAAGTAATACATCTCCTGCTTTATTGTTTTCCGTAATCCTTGTAGGCAAATTCATTAAAGTTTGTTCAACGCTTATTTCTTGCAAAGAGGTTTTTGTTGTAGTACAACCATAAAAGCCAATAATAAATATTATTATAGGAATAAATTTAGTTTTCATAATTTTTTAGTACCGATATTTTTAATTATATTTTCGCAATCACATAAAAATAAATCAAATAAATTATAAACAGAAGCCCAATAATAACAGCCATATAATTTAAAGTTAAAATACTTTTTTCTTTAAAAGTCATCTTTTTTTCTACCGGTTTTGTAGCTTCAACAATCGGAGTTTCAGGAATATTTTTAATCTCTGCTTCTTTTTCAAAAACACCGTCATTAAAAATCAATTCTTTTACTAATTTACCGTTGGAATCGTATAGTCTATTAATACCGTTTTTTCTGCCGGATTTATAATTTATCTCTTCTTTTAAAGTACCGTTTTCATAAAATAATTGAGTTAACCCTTCTTCTTTCCCTTCCGAGTAGTTTTTTGTGCCGTATAACGAGCCGCTTTTGTAATAAAATTTGCTTTTCCCTTCAGGTTCACCTTTGGAAAAATTCCACTCTTCTTTTAAACCCCCGCTTTCATAATATGTTGTTGTAATCCCCTCTCTTATATCATTAACCATAGTTTCATGAATTTTTAATACACCATTACTATAGTATATTTTACTCACTCCGTTTTTTTTACCGTTTTTATAATTTAATTCAGCTTTTAATTGTCCGTTGTTATAGTAAAATTTTGCAGGTCCGTTAGGAATATTATCATCATAAATCAATTCTTTAATTTTATTACCGTTTTCATCATATAATATATAAGGTCCTTTTTTACCTCCCTTTTCGTAACTAATAAATTCTATTAAATTTCCGTTTTCATCAAAAATTTTTTCTTGCCAGTGAATTTTGCCTTCAACATAATATTTTTGACTTTGAACATTGCCGTTATTATGGTATGTTATAGCCATGCCGCTTCTTTTTTCTACCTCTTCTCTATCAAAGTATAGTATAGAATTAGAACCGTTTGAAAGGTAATTGATAATCTCAACAAGTTTCCCCTCTTCACTAAATACTTTTTCTTTTATTAGTCTTTCACCGTCGGTAAAATACTTCTCGGTTTTAATCTGCCCGTTAGGGTAATAAGTTATAATAGGTAGAAAGTATTTGCTTTCTTTATCAATATAAAAATGGGTAAGACTCGGAGTGTCCATTAAATATTTCTCTCGAATTATAGCGTTTTAAAATAAGCTATAATCCGAAAGAAATCAAGAAAAATTTAAAATAAACCTTCAACACTTAAATATCTTTCGCCGGTATCATAATTAAAGGTTAGTATAGTTTTACCATCAGGAATTTCTCCGAGTTTTTTATTGACCGCAGCCAAACTTGCACCGGTCGAAATTCCTGCTAAAACACCTTCTTTTGTTGCCAACTCATTTACAAATTCATAAGCTTCAATTTTACCTACAGGAATAACCCCGTCTAAAAGTTCAGTATATAGATTTTTAGGGATAAAACCGGCTCCTATACCTTGTATAGGATGAGGATTTGCAGATCCCCCTCCGATAACGGCAGATTGTTCAGGTTCAACCGCAAAAACTTGTAAATTTTTGAATTTTTCCTTTAATACTTTTGCACATCCACTTATATGCCCTCCTGTACCAACTCCGGTTATCAAATAATCTATCCCGTCCGGAAAATCGTCTATTATTTCGTTTGAAGTAGTTTTTATATGTGCTTCAATATTATCTATATTTTCAAATTGTTGAGGCATCCAACTATTTGGGTATTCATTTAAAAGTTCGGTAGCTTTTGCAATTGCTCCTTTCATACCCTTTTCACGAGGTGTAAGAGCAAAATTTGCACCATATGCCGACATTAATTTTCTTCTTTCAATTGACATAGATTCAGGCATAACTAATATTAATTTATAACCTTTAACGGCACAAACCATTGCTAAGCCAACACCGGTATTACCGCTTGTAGGCTCAATAATAACTGTATCTTTATTAATTTCTCCTCGTTTTTCTGCTTCTTCAATCATATTAAACGCAATTCTATCTTTAATACTTCCGCCCGGGTTAAATCGTTCTAACTTAATAAAAACATTATGCTTGCTCCCAAATAGCTTATTAACTTTAAGCACCGGCGTTTTTCCAATTAATTGCAATACGTTATTTATTATCATAATAATACCTTTATATGTTATAATCTAAAATTTCGGCTTTTATTCCTTCATTTTTAAACCCAACCTTGCTCCTGTTATAAACTATTGAATTTGGGGGCACGCTTTCAGTAATCCAAACATTGCCGCCAATCGTGCTCCCTTCGCCTATTACTGTAGCACCCCCTAATATAACAGCTTGTGAATAAATAACAACATCATCTTCAATTGTAGGATGTCGTTTAATGTTAGCAAGTTTCTTAGCTACACTCAATGCTCCCAAAGTAACACCCTGATAAAGCTTAACATTATTTCCGATAATAGTTGTTTCTCCTATAACAATACCCGTACCATGATCAATGCAAAATGATTTCCCTATCTTTGCTCCCGGATGTATGTCTATTCCGGTATTTTGATGTGCATATTCACTTAAAATACGCGGCAATATTGGTACTTTTAATACATATAATTCATTAGCAAGTCTATAAATAGTAATTGCCAAAAATCCCGGATAAGCTAAAATAACTTCGTTAATACTATAAGCTGCAGGATCTCCTTTATAAATTGCTTCGGAATCCAGCAATAGTTTTGAATATATTTCAGGCAGTTTTTCAAAATACTTTTCTGCTATATCTTCAATATCAAGCTGTTCTTCATAAACTAACGAATTAAGTAAATGCTTTAAGTCTTTTTTTAGTAAATTCAATTCACTGTCTATTTCCTTAAAATCATAATAAACAGTATCGGAAAACTGAGGAAATAGTATTTTTAATAATTCATCAATAAAATGTTGAGCTTCTTTTTTTAAAGGTAACCCACATCTATGTTTTGATCTTGCTTCAAATAATGTTTTCGAAAATTCCATAAATTTATTAAATATTTATTTATAATTTTGTTAAATTGTACTATTTAATTAACAACGCAAATATATAAAAAGTTTTATTATTAGGAGAGATTAATGAGAATGATAATAAACAATTTAGCCGTATATGAATTTGGGGATAGAAAAAATCCGACAATAGTTTTCTTACACGGTTTCCCTTTAGACCATCGTATGTGGGAAAACCAGATTGAATACCTTAAAGATTTCTATCATATTATTGCTTACGATTGCAGAGGTCTCGGACAAAGTTATGTGGGTGACGGACAATATACTATGGAAGCATTCGTTAATGATCTGTTTTCAATTATCACTGAACTAAATTTAGATAAGCCGATTTTATGCGGCTTATCAATGGGGGGGTATATTTCCTTTAGAGCTGTCGAAAAATCACAGGAGAAATTAGGCGGAGTGATTTTTTGCGATACAAAACCAACATCAGACGACAATACAGCTAAATTTAAAAGAGCAGATGCAATAAACATGATAAATGTTGACGGTTTAGAAAAATATGTCCGGTATTTCATTCCTACAACCCTTGGTGAAGAAACTATGCGAGAAAAACCTGAAATTCTTAGAACATTGGTATTTAGAGCAAAAAGCCAAGATCCGTTAGGTGTAAAAGGTTCTCAATTTGCAATGCTTAGCCGAACGGATACAGAATCGTTTCTTGAAAAGATAACAATCCCAACTTTATTTTTGGCTGGAAGTTACGATAAACTTACTCCCCCCGAAGTAATGAAAATTTATGCCGATAAAGTTAAACACAGTGAATTTGCAATTGCTCCAAAAGCAGGACATTTGGCACCGTTAGAAAATCCTTCGTTTGTAAATGACGTAATAAAAGGGTTTTTAGATAGAAATATAAAAAAATAAAACCCCGTATTTTTCGGGATCTTATTTTATTTAACTTCCATTTTACATACACCGTCCCAGTTTTCGGGCGGTGTTTTTTTATAATAATCAATTCGCTTTAATATTACTTGAGCAGCCATATCATTGGGTTCTAAACTAATATATTCGTTCATTTTTTCTGCGGATTTTTCCCAATTGCCTAAATAATAATCGCTTAAAGCGGATTCATAGATATTAATTTTTGTGTAAAGTTCTTCTAAATTTTTGAATTCTTCTTTTTTACCCAACAATTCATATATTACTACTCCTTTGGATTTTCCTTTTACAGCAACTCTATCAAGCTCCCTAACAATAAATGTATTAGGCAATAAATTCCGTGTTGATTCGGAAATGACAATTTCTGTTCCGTAAATTTTATTAATTGATTCCAACCTTGCGGCTAAATTCATATTATCGCCTATTCCGGTATAATCAAATAATTGCTCGCTTCCCATATTACCGCAAATCATACTCCCGGTATTTAAACCAAATCTTGTCCTTATTCCTTTAAAGGCATCATTGGGAAACTCGTTAATAATTTTACGAGACCTTTTTCTCATTTCAAGTACACACTCGCAAGCAGATAAAGGATGATTTTCTATATTAACGGGAACGCCGAATAAAGCAACAATAGCATCACCTATATACTTATCAAGCATACCCCCTTTATCGTACACAATTTGAGTTAATTCAGTCATATATTTTTTTAAGAATTCTGTCAGCTCCGCAGGAGTAATTTTTTCCGAAATTGTTGTAAAATTTTGGATGTCCGAAAACAATGCTGTTACGTTTCGTATTTCACCACCTAATGTTAATTTTTCGGGATGTTCAAGCATCTCGTTAATTATAGAACCGCTAACATATTTTGCAAATGTCTTTTTTATTTTTTGCTTTTCTTTAAACTCGGTTTGGTATTTAAAAATAAGAACTCCGATAAATGCAAAGAACTCAAACATTATAAAATAACTTTGTTCTACCATAATATTATTCAATTCAAAAACGATATGCGAAACGGCAAGAATTAATAATAAAATAATCGGGAAAATCACCATATTCCAAATAATTTCAAAACGATAGAATATTAGCATACATATTGTAATAAACAAAATCCAAGCTATATAATTTATAAGTATTGAAGGCTTAGTTATAAAATTGTTTTGCAACGCATTATATATAAATGTTGCATGCAACTCTATACCAGGATAGTTATCATCAATAGGAATTGTTTTAAGGTCTCGTAATCCAATAGCCGAACTACCTATAAGTACAATTTTATCTTTAAAATAAGTCGGGTCAATTCTATTTCTTACTACATTACTAAACGAGATATACCGAAATTGTTTTTTTATTCCGTAATAATTTAGAATCGTTTTACCGTTTTCATCAATAGGTATGCTTAAAACATTTTTATTTTTAGAAAAGAGCATAGCATACTGTTTTGAAAAACTTACCGAATCTACGTTAAACAAATCTAAAACACACTGCATACTAAAGTTAACAACTAATTTATCGCCATAAATAAAAAATGTATCATAATGTCTTGTTGTTCCGTCATCATCAGGTGAAATGTGTGCAAACCCCAATTTATATGTATTATTGGCTAAAGAAGGTATCGGGAAATTTGGTGAATTAAGCTTTTTAAATTTTGGAAGATATTTCGTAGAATCAATTTTAAACGTTGTTAAATTTTTTGGAATCTCAACTTCGGTAAATTCAGTAATATTAAAATCATCAAACGAAGCCAAAATTACATTATTGGCAGCTTTAAGAGAATACGCAAACGAGTCTTCCGTATCAAGCGAAGCGATAATTTCACTTAACTTTGTTGAATCAATATCAAACTTTCGTTTTAGTAAATTTGTATATAAATTTACTATATTGCCGCTAAGTTTGTCTTGTTCGGTAAAAAACATATCGAATGCTATATATTTTGCTCCCCCTGCTTTAGCAATATCCACAACCGTAGCATAATACTGAAGAGGCCACGATGAAAAACGCCCAAGTTTATTTATACTTTTTTCGTCAATATCAATTACTACTACACTATCAATCTTTTTAGTGTCGTAATCTTTAATATTAAAATGAATATCGCTAAAAAAAAGCTCTGCCCTTCCTAAAAACGAACGAACAAAAGGTATCTGTAGCACTAAAATACTTACTGTTACAGATACCAAATAGAACTTAAGAAAAGTATAAAATTTTCCTTTAAACATTTTACTTCATAGTTTCTTGAAGAGCAGGAAGTAATTCGCTATTAGGAAAATCTTTAATAAATGCATTATAATGCTCTTTTGCTTTTTCGGTATTTTTCTGCTCGGTATAAATAGTAACTAAACAAGCACGAGAAATTTCTGCTTGCCTATTTAACGGGTTCTGCTTTACTACTTCTTCAAAAATTTGAGCTGCTTTATCAAAATTATTATCCTTAAAAGCTGCATAGCCGTCATTAAAGTTTACTTCGTCTAATGGTTGCCAATATAAAGTATCTTTATCTTCAATATTAACTTCCGAACGTCTCACTCCTGCAACGCCTCTAACGTTAGCGCTCTCGTTATCAGTTAGTAAAATACCTACTTTTTTCTTAACTCTATCCAGCAATCCTGTTTGTACTTTAACA
>CALGLM010000151.1 GCA_937930275.1 uncultured Ignavibacteria bacterium | reverse complement strand
TGGAAAAAGCAAAGATGATGATGCAGAATTTATCTAAAGGTAACCTTAAAACAAGATTATACCTAAATATAAAAGATGAAATAGGTGATATGGCTAACGCTATGGATAATATGGCGGATAATTTAGCTGATAAGATGAAAGAGTTACATAAAATTTCCGAAGGAGATTTAAACGTTAGTTTTTCAAATTACAATTCCGATGATGAAATAACTCCATGTTTTGAACGTATTGTAAAAACTTTGGAATCGTTAAAAGATGAAATATTCAAATTAAATACTGAAGCTAAAAACGGTAACTTATCATTTAGAGGTGACAGTAATAAATTTAAGGGTGTTTATTCAAACCTTGTTGCAGGTGTAAACGAAACTGTAGACTCGTTAATGACACCTATTAAAGAAGGAGCAGATGTATTAAAAGTTCTTGCAAAAGGGGATTTAACTGTTAGAATGACAGGCAATTATTTTGGTGATCATCAATTAATTAAAAACAATATTAACGCTGTTGCTGATTCATTAGGTAGTGCTCTTTCGGAAGTTAACCAAGCATCATTAGCTGCGACAAGTGCTGCAAATCAAATATCGGCAAGTACAGAAGAAATGGCGTCCGGTTCACAAGAATTAGCTTCACAAGTTACGGAAATTGCCGGCGCTGTTGAAGAAATGACAAAAACCATTTATGAAAGCACTAAAAATACGGGGACTGTTGCCGAAAAA
Source organism: uncultured Ignavibacteria bacterium (assembly GCA_937930275.1). Taxonomy (GTDB): domain Bacteria; phylum Bacteroidota; class Ignavibacteria; order Ignavibacteriales; family Melioribacteraceae; genus JAEXOD01. Next base: position 3,051 of record CALGLM010000151.1, on the reverse strand, counting down.
TCGAAATTAGCTTCACAACGAGTTCAAAAAGGGGTTGAAAGAGTTAATGATACTAAGACCGGTATGCAAAGAATTGTTAAATCTGCCACTAAAACGGGTGAAATTATTGCAAATTTAGCTAAACAGACAGAACAAATCGGTCAAATAACACAAGTAATTGACGAAATTGCCGACCAAACAAACTTGTTAGCTTTAAATGCTGCTATTGAAGCGGCACGAGCAGGCGAGCAAGGCAGAGGTTTTGCCGTTGTTGCCGATGAAGTGCGTAAACTTGCAGAAAGAACTACTAAAGCAACAAAAGAAATTGCAGATACTATTAAAACGATTCAAACCGGTGTTTTGGATGCAAATAATTCAATGCAAGAGGCTCAAACCTCCGTAATTGAGGGAATGAAATTAACCGATGATGTATCCAATTCGCTATTTGCAATAATGGAAAATACTAACGACGTAACTGATTTGGCAACTCAAGTTTCAGCCGCAAGTGAAGAACTTTCGGCCACATCTGAACAAATTAGTAAGAGTATTGAAAATATTAGCTCGGTTACACAAGAAAGTGCTTCGGGTGTACAGCAAATTGCACGTGCTGCCGAAGATTTGAACAGATTAACTGAAAACTTGCAAGCTTTGGTTGTTAGCTTTAAAGTAGAAGAAAGAGGAATTATTAAAAGATAGAGCTTAAACAAGTATATAACCCATGCTTTAACCATGACAATAGCCCATGACTTCAGCCCATGACTTCAGTCATGGGTAATGGGTAACGGGTAATGAATAATTTGTAATGTGTTTATATATATTTACCCACGAATTAAATCGTGGGTTTTTTTATTCCCTACCACAAATTAATTTAACGTTTTATTATTTGGTAATATATCATTATATATATCAAATTTCTTGCAAATGTAAAATATTTTTTTATCTCACGATTCCCACGCAAACCCACGAACCCCACTGAAGTCGTGGGCTGCGTTTATCGTGGGCTGATTTTGATGTGGGCTTTGGTTTGTGTTTTGTGCATACCTATGTATAAAATCGCGATTTTTGTTTGGGTTATGTGGTTAAACATATCGATTAATATAAAATATTGATATTCATTCACCCCACGACCCCACGATTCCCACGAACCCCACGAATGAATTCGTGGGCTGTGTTTGTCGTGGGCTGGGTATCGTGGGTTATTTTTGTTATGGGTTGTATTTTATTATGGATTTTGTTGTTAGGTGGGTATATGTTATTGCAAACCCAAAAATTCTCTAAAAACTCAATAAAAGAATATTCTCGTAAAATCTCTTTACTTGTTACGCGTCACACGTCACTTGTCACTAATTCACGTCACTGGTAGCTGGTCACTGGTAGCTGGTAGCTAATAGCTGGTAGATCGTCACAAATCACCGGTCACTATTCACTAACCCCGCCAAACGTGCCCTATATCACACGTTTTTAATGACCTAAATCACAAATCAAGACAAATGTGTATTAAATTAAATTTTGAATATTTGACAAATCGAAAAAAAGTAATATATTTGAATTGTAATCGGAGAAAATGAGTGTGCTTTAACGGGCATGCTTAAGAACTAAATAGAGGTTTTAATGAAGGTTTTAAAATACTTTTTTTTGTTAACAGCAATAATGTTTTGGTTTAATGATATTACCGCACAGGAGCTTTCAGTTACCAACGTAAACTACACACTTGTTGACGGTAAAATACAAATTTCGTATGATTTAAACGGAGAACAGCAAAAAGAATACGAAGTTTCTGCATTTTTAAGGCGTGAAACAGTGCCAAAGTTTGAAGTTGAGCTAAAATCTGCCGGCGGGGATATAGGAAAAGGCCAATTTGCGGGTAAAGATAAAGTTATTGTATGGAATTTTGAAAACGATTTTAAATTAGATTATTCGATTGAAGATTATTATTTTGAAATACGAGTTGATAAGTTAGGCGGAGGAATTGCCTGGTATTACTATGTTGGTGCTGCCGTAGGTGGTGCAGTTGTTGCAGTGCTAACTATGATGAAAGGAGATGACGGAGGCGGAAATACCACCACAACAGAAGTAACACAACCACCGGCTAGACCATAAGGAGGCAACCATGAGATTTTTTACACTATTATTAGTATTTGCTTTTTGTTTTAATGCCTTTGCACAAGATGCAACGGGGCGTTCGCCAAAATTAAAATTAACCGATAAAAAAGAACTTAAACAAACCGAACAAACTATGCAAACGGAAATAGTTAAAGATAAACCGTTTGTTGACGAATTACTTACAAATATTCCGAAAGCCAGAACTACCAAAAACAATGCGGTTGCGGTTATTATAGGTAATAAAGATTATGTTTCGGCACCTAATGTTGATTTTGCGGTTAACGATGCAAGGGCAATGAAAGAATATGTTATTAACGCTTTTGGATATAAACCCGAAAATATCATTTATGTAGAAAATGCTAAACAGAGCGATTTTTATTCTATTTTTGGAAAAGAAGGTTTTTATAAAGGGAGACTATATAGCTACGTACAAAAAGGATTAAGCGAAATATTTATTTATTACAGTGGACACGGTGCCCCCGATATTGACCAAAAAAGCGGTTATTTAGTGCCTGTTGATTGTGACCCGAATACGGTAGTATTAAACGGTTACTCGCTAACAACTTTATATAACAACTTAGATAAAATAGCAAACGAAAAACAATTACCGCATGTTACAGTTGTATTGGAATCTTGTTTTTCGGGAGCAAGCCAGGCAGGAAGTTTATTAAAAAATATAAGCCCTATTTATATAAGTATTGAAAAACAAGGTTTAACTTACGAAAACTCTACAGTTTTTACAAGTTCGCAAGGCGACCAAATTAGTACTTGGTACCCGGAAAAAAAACACGGGATGTTTACTTATTTCTTCTTAAAAGGTTTACAAGGAAATGCCGATTTGGATAAAAACAACGAAATTACGGCAAAAGAACTTTACGAATATACCAATAATGATGTAAGCGGCGTTCCTTATTGGGTAAGCAGAATTAACTTGGGAAGAGTACAAACCCCGATGTTGATGGGGAAAGA
>CALGLM010000150.1 GCA_937930275.1 uncultured Ignavibacteria bacterium | reverse complement strand
ACTTATCTTCCTGCTAAAAAAAGTTATACCGATTATTATAATGCACATTTTTATAATGAGGAAATTTTATATTTTGTTTTGGCAACATCACAAATTAAGGGCTTAAAAACACAATTATTATTTAATAAATTGGAATCGGCTTTTGAAGCATACGCAAAATTAAATCAACCTCTCGAATCTTTTGTTAAACATGTTGACGATTTTATGACTAAAGAAGACATAAAAGAAGAAACAATGCAACTACTTTGCGGAACATACAACATTTCCGCTAAAGAATTTTATTATATTAATACCGGCATAAAATACGGAATTATGGTACGTAGCGGAAAATTAAAATATCTTGCTCCTTTTGCACTTCCTTTAGGCATTCCTTCAGAAGAAAAAACTTATACTGCCGAAAAAATAAAACTGAAGAAAAACGATATGTTTATTCTTACTTCCAATACAATGATTGAACTTACCGGATTAAGAAACGAAAAATTTGCTCCAGTAAAATTTGAAGAAGTTGCATTGAAAAATTGGTTAAAACCAGCCGAACATTTAATAAATATTTTTATCAAGAATATTGACGAGTATTGTAAAGGATACGAACAACCCGGAAATTTGACTATAATGACTATTAAAATTAAAGATAAATAGAGTGTAAATTATGAATAATTCAGCTTTTGAAAATGAAGCTACTCAACGGGCTGATTTAGCAACTAAGATAACTTGGATTGGGTTGGTTATTAATAGTGTACTTACATTATTTAAATTTTTTGCAGGTATTTTCGGAAATTCCGCTGCCATGATAGCAGATGCCGTTCACTCGCTAAGTGATTTTGCTACAGATGTAGTTGTAATTTTTAGTTTTAAAATTGTAAAAAAACCTATTGATGACAACCATGATTACGGCCACGGCAAATTTGAAACTTTAGCCGGCTTTTTAGTAGGACTTGCATTATTGATAGTAGCAGCCGGCATTTTTTACAGCGGGATTAAAAATGTCATTTTTTCACTTAACGGCGGAAAACTTGAAACACCAGGCATTCTTGCTCTTATTGCAGCTCTTTTTTCAATAGGTATTAAAGAATGGTTGTACAGATACCAAGTTAAGATAGGCGAAAAAATTAAGAGTAGTGCTGTTATTGCTAATGCTTGGCATCATCGTTCAGACGCATTTTCTTCAATCGGAACATTTTTAGGTATTGGAGGAGCTGTTATATTAGGCAAAAAGTTTGCGATATTAGATCCTTTGGCAGCTGTAATTGTAAGTTTTTTTATTTTTAAAGTTGCATACGATATTACTATTTTTAATATTCAAGAGTTGTTAGAGGTTTCTCTTCCAAATTCCGAAAAAGAGCTTATAATTAATCACGTTAAATCAGTTGACGGAGCTTTTAATCCGCATCGGTTACGCACGCGTAGAATCGGTGGTTATTGGGCTATTGACATGCATATTGAAGTAGAAAGACATCTTACAGTTGTAGAAGCTCATCAAATTGCCGATACGGTCGAAAATAAAATTCGTAAGGAATTTGGCGAAAGTACTTCGGTAATTGTTCATGTTGACCCAATGGGAAATTTTGATTAATAAATTTAGTTTTCATTTGTTTTGATAAATGATGTAAAAACTAAATTAATCGTTATCCTCATTATCATGATGTCGTTCTGATTTTCTTTCTTTTGATTCTCTTTTATGTTCTTTTACTTCGTGTTTATTCCCTGAATTGTGACATTTTTTACAGTTATCAATATTATAAATTCCTTCTTCTGCATGTTCTGCTAACAGTTTTGATTTTTCATGCTCGTGACAATTATAGCATGAATAAACTTTAAAAGTACTTTTATCAGTATGACAATTACTACATTTATTGGGATGGTCTTCATCAAAAACAAAATGATCTGCATGATCGAAATGTGATGGTTTCCATTCCTTTGTAGAGTGACATTCGCTGCACTTACCATCGTTTTTATGGATTAAATCATCCGGCTTGTTATTTTTATGACACACAATACATTCTGTGCCGTTAAGTATCTTTTTATCGTGATTAAAATTGTCAATACTCCAAACTGTTGTTGTATGACAATCAATACAATTATCCAAACTGTTGTGAATATTATCATTCGGTTTATCAGAAATATGGCATTTTTCACACTTGCTTTGTATTTTTTCTTGAATATTAACATGATTAAACTTTAAGTGGTTTTTAAAATCCACTGAGTTTATATGTTCTATATGGCATATTTCACAATTTTTACTTTTTAAATTTTGATGTAATGTAGTTATTTTTAAGTTTAAAAAATTATGTTTGATATTTATACTATCACTAATTCCTATTGAATTAATTTTATGACAGTTTAGGCATTTTTTTTGACTTCCGTTAACCGGCGTATGGCATTTATTACAATCGTTTTGCATCGCTTTGTGATAATCCGGAATGATTCCCGGGTTAATTGCATAATACGGAAAATTTAGTGTTAACACCGATGAAATAACTATAGTAATGATAATAGCAGCAATAATTGTTTTCATAAACCACTCCAATAAATCAATATTGAAATAATGTGGAATACGCTAAGTGTAATAAAAATTGCCGTTAAAGGAAAATGTACTTTTCTCCATTGTTGCATCTTTTTAACGAGTAAAGCTAAATAAATTAATTGATTTTCGCTGTTAGTATCTCCTTCAATTTCTCTTGTTTTAATTTCCTTGTTTTTTAATTCTTCAATACCCTGTCTTAATAAGTACTTGCCTGTAATACCGCTGGCAACAACTATCAACATTGAAAAAACAGCTAACCATGGAATTATCGCATTAAAATGTATTCCGGCATGCACTAATATAGATAATGCACCAATCCAGCTAAGCATTTCATGATTATTTAGAAAAGTTTTTATTTTACCCCTTTTAATATATTTCCGCTTTTTCAATGAATAGGAAAATGAAATTAGTATTAAAGATGTACCTAATATTCCCATATATCTTCCTAAATATACCAAACCGGCAAGATGTAATAAGTAGTCAACAAAAATTGCGCCCGCTATTAAACTGATAAATATTACCATATATGGAACAATCTTACCAAAAACGAATCCTTTCATATTTATTTTTTTTAATTTTTATGAATTTTATTAAAATAATAAAAAATGAGATAACAAAAAAGCAGAATGAATAATAGTTAGGAGATAATTACCAATTATTATTATAACTTTTATAATTTATTTAGATTTTATCTTTTTTTTACTACATAAATTTTTCATCAAAATTGTTGCATTTTTCATATTCAACAGTTATATTTCGATATATTTTTATCGATATTTATTTATCGATATAATTTTATCGTTTAATAAACGGAGATTAATATGAAAAAGAAGAATAACAAAACCGCCATAACCGAAGAAATAACACAAACAAAAGAAGAACAACTAAAAGGGTTAAGATTACCTACTATTAGAAGGTATCCAAAATATTTGCGTGTGTTATGGGAACTTACCGCTATTGGCAGAGAAGTAGTATCTTCCGAAAAAATAGCAAAAGAACTAAATATTGATCCGATAAAAGTACGTAAAGATTTAGCGTTTACCGGAGTAATAGGCAAACCCAAAATCGGATTCTCTATTCCCGAACTTATTAAAGGTATAGAAAAACTTATAAAATCATCCGATAAAACTAATGTTATAGTTGTAGGTGCAGGAAGTTTGGGTTCTGCATTATTAGGTTACAATGGTTTTGAGCAACACGGATTTAATATTATAGCTGCGTTTGATAACGACCCTTCAAAAATAGGCACATTAATACACGATAAACCGGTTCTCGATATTTCTAAAATTCCCCAAATAGCATTATTAACCGATAACGATATTGGTGTTTTATGCGTACCAGAATCAGTTGCCCAAGAAACGGCTGATTTGTTAATTAAAGCAGGTATTAAAGGGATTTGGAATTTTACACACAGCCAACTAAAAGTACCTGACTATATTACAGTATTAAATGAAGACTTGGCAAGCAGCATTGCCGTACTTTCGGTAAACATAAAACGTAATAGCCTAAAAAACAACCAACCGGAATTTTATTTATGAGTAATTTAATAAAAATATGCATGGGTAGTTCCTGTTTTGCACGCGGAAACCACAAAAACTTGGATATACTTGAGGAATTTGTCGAAAATCATAATCTGGATATTGATATTCAACTTGTGGGAAGTAGGTGTGAAAACAAGTGTAGTAATGGTCCAAATATTGAGCTGAACGGCAAATTATATAACAAAATGGATTCAGGTAGTTTAGTTGACATATTAAACAATTTATTAAATAACCAAAAGACATTAAATATAGTAGAGAAATAAATGGACCAAAATTATCCCATATACACGGCTTTAGTTGAATGTCAAGATTGTTACAAATGCGTTAGGGAGTGTCCGGTAAAAGCAATAAAAGTTAATGAAGGTCATGCAAGCATTATACCGGAATTATGTACCGCATGCGGTCATTGTGTTGTAACTTGTCCTGTTAATGCTAAAAAAATTAGAGATGATTTAAGCAGGCTTGAATTATTGTTAAAAACTTCAGGCAAAGTTTATGCTTCAATAGCGCCTTCATGGATAACCAATTTTCCGAATATTTCAAGCACACAATTAATTGCCGCATTAAAAAAATTGGGCTTTACGGGAGTAAGTGAAACTGCTTTGGGTGCCCAAGAGGTAACCGGCGGATTAAATGAAATTTTAAGCAATTCCAAACCGGGAATTTATATATCATCCGCATGCCCTTCAGTTGTTGATTTTATTGCAAAGCATGCCACAAAATACAAAAAAAATATTGTTGAACTTCTTTCTCCGGTTATGGCGCATACATTACTATTGCATAAAGAATTTGGGAATGATATTGCTGTTGTTTTTTTTGGACCTTGCATTGCTAAAAAAATCGAATCGGATAGATATGCCAATACTTTAAATCTTTCCTTAACTTTTCAGGATTTAAGTGATTTATTAAAGTCAAATAATATAAATTTTAGTGATTTTACAAATGAAGATGAAAACTTTGTGCCCAGCAAAGCCGAAGAAGGTTCGTTATATCCTATAGTAGGCGGTATGATTAACACAATGGGAATT
>CALGLM010000149.1 GCA_937930275.1 uncultured Ignavibacteria bacterium | reverse complement strand
GAGATTACGTACGGTGACTGGAGTTCAGACGTGTGCTCTTCCGATCTTGTAATTTATGATAGCAGGCAGAATGTTGCTTTACGCGAAAATCATTTTATGGTTTATCCTAAACCGGAAATAATTAAAAACGGTGAAGATATCAACAAAGTTAGTACACTGCAAACAACTTCAATTATGACCCGAATTAATATGAAAGTTACGGGCGGAAAATTTTTAGGTGCTAAAACGACCGGCTTTTTAGAGACCGAATTTATGGGAAACAGCGAAACTGATGTTAACGGTTTAAGAATTAGACATGCATATGTGGATCTTAATTGGGGTGAATGGTCGCTTTTAATGGGGCATTATTGGAATCCTTTATTTATTGTAGAAAATTTCCCTGATGTTGTAGGTGCTAACGGAGGTGCGCCTTTTCAACCTTTTGCTCGTAATCCGCAAGTTAGATTAACTTATCAAACAAAAGAACTTAAAGCTGTATTTACAGCTTGTACAGAGCGAGATTTTACGAGTACAGGACCAAAAGGTACAAGCGGTGAGTATTTAAGAAATTCAAAAATTCCTCAATTAGGTTTTGCATTACAAACGAATATCGGTAATCATTTAGTCGGAGTAGCAGGTGAATATTTATCGCTAATACCAGAGCCGGTTTCTTCTGCTAATTATAAATCTACAAATAGGGTAAATAGTTATGCGGGATTGATGCATGCGAAATTTGTTTTTGATAAATTTGTTGTTAAAGGCGAGGCCATATACGGAAGTAATTTAACAAATTATGTAATGATGGGAGGATATGCGGTTAAATCTGAAGATCCTATTACCAAAATAAAAGAATATACACCTTTAAGGTATTTTACTTACTGGCTTGATATGTATTACGGAAGTGATTTTCAAGTGGGATTATTTATTGGAAATACGAAAAATTTAGGAGCTGCAGATAATATTGTTGGTGATTACTATGCACGTGGTAACGATATTGATAATTTATTAAGAATTAGTCCGCGCTTATTATACAAAGAGGGGAACGTTAAATTTGCTCTTGAATATGAATATACAAAAGCAGGATACGGTACTAACGACTTAAAAGGTAAAGTAATTAACATAAAAAATGTAGCAAATAATAGAATTATGTTAGGTGTATATTATTTTATTAACTATTAGAAAGGAGATTAAAAATGTTAGACTTTTTTAAAAAAAGACTTATCGGTAAAATATCAATTTTAATAGTTCTTACTTTATTACCTTTAATTTTAATTTTTTACTTTTTTATTTTACCGCAAATTGAAGATAATTATTATGAAAGCAGGAGAATAGAATTAAAAAGTGCTTTACTAACTGCTTATAGTATATTGGATTTTTACAATCAAAAAGTAACCAAAGGTGAATTAACATTAACCGATGCACAAGATAAAGCAATAGAAGAAATAAATGCCTTACGATATGGTAACGATAATAAAGAATATTATTTTATGTATGATTTTGACGGAATTACTATGGCTTTGGGAAGTGCCCCTGAAAAACGTGGCGAAAACAGAGCCGGTTTGGTAGATAAATTAGGAAACTTATTCGTTAAAGATATGATTGACCTATCTAAAAGTACAGGGGACGGATACGTAACTTATTATTATCCTAAATTGGGTACAGATATCCCTTTACCAAAACTTTCTTATGTTAAAGCTTTTAGACCATGGAACTGTTTCTTGGGAACGGGATTATACATCGATGATGTTGAAGAACAGATCTCTGATTTAAAATCAAGCATTTTGCAAGCAATTGTTATTGGGCTGTTTATTGCTTTTATTATCGGTTTTATGTTTTCCAAAAAAATTACTACTCCGATTAAAAATTTACATGACGCTGCACAAAAAATATCAACCGGAAATATAAATGTTGTAGTAACAAAAATAACGGATGATGAGGTAGGGGAATTAACCGATTCGTTTAATAGTATGGTTAAAGACATTAATGTAGCATTGGAAGAAGTTAAAAGCAAAGGTGCTGCTGCCGAGTATGCCGCAAAAGAAGCTGAACAGGCTAAAATAATTGCTTTAGACCAACAGAAATATTTAGCCGATAGCGTTGATAAACTACTTACTAAAATGGATGCTTTTTCTGAAGGTGATTTAACCGTTCAACTTGAAATTAAAAAGGATGATGAAATTGGTAAGTTATTTAGCGGATTTAACAGAGCGGTAAATAATATCGGAACAATGTTAATTAAAGTGAACGAAGCTGTAAGCGCAACTGCAAGTGCATCTGCAGAAATTTCCTCCTCTACCGAACAAATGGCGGCAGGTGCTCAGGAGCAAAGTGCTCAAACAAGCGAAGTTGCAAGTGCTGTTGAAGAAATGACAAGAACAATTTTAGAGACAACCAAAAATACTTCTGTTGCTGCAGAAGCTTCAAAAGCTGCAGGGGATAATGCAATTGATGGAGGTAAGGCAGTTAGTGAAACAATAGACGGTATGAATAGAATTTCGCAAGTTGTTCAAAAATCTGCTGATACAGTGCTAACTTTGGGACAAAACAGCGATAAAATCGGCGAAATTGTACAAGTTATTAACGATATTGCAGACCAAACAAATTTACTTGCATTAAATGCTGCAATTGAAGCAGCAAGAGCCGGAGAACAAGGACGCGGTTTTGCAGTGGTTGCCGATGAAGTAAGAAAACTTGCCGAACGTACCACTAATGCAACAAAAGAAATTGCCGCAATGATTAAAGCAATTCAAAAAGATACTTCGGAAGCTGTTTCTTCTATTAAAGAAGGTACTTCAGAAGTTGAAAAAGGAAAAGAAAAAGCTAATAAAGCCGGAGACGTGCTTAAAAAGATTGTTGAAGGTGCAAAAAAAGTATCTGATATTGTTATTCAGGTTGCTGCAGCAAGTGAAGAGCAAGCAAGTGCTGCCGAAGAAATCGGTAAAAATATTGAAGCAATTAACAATGTTACTAATGAATCTGCAACAGGTATTCAACAAATTGCACGTGCAGCCGAAGACTTAAACAGACTTACAAACGATTTACAAAATTTAGTTAGCCAATTTAAACTTAATAATAGTTTAGGTAGAAAGATTATTAAAAGGTGAAAAAGTGGAAAAGTGAAATAGTGATAAAGGGAACGGTGCCTTATCCCAAACGGAAAGATTTTTATTGCTGTTAATTTTTTGTATAAAGTATTATTTTGTGATTTTAGGTGTTATTCTATAAAACTCCGAATTTAGCCTTGTAGAGGCGGAATTTTTGTAACACTGTAATAATAAAGGTATTTTAGCCCCCGAGGGGTGACATTTTAATGAAGACAAATGTCGCCACCTTTAGGGCTATTTCGTTTTGTTTGGTGTTACAATAATATTTGGAACGGTGGAACGGTGCCTTATCCCAAAAACGGGAAAGGGGTAAAAGTACTTTATTTGTCTAAAGTCTAAAATCTGAAGTCTATATTCTAATATTAATTCCCCTTAGCCACTATTTGAAAATAGTGGTAATTGAATGCTATGCTATGATATTTCAATAGCACGGGGTTTTAACCTCGTGAAGCCATTATAGTGAAATTAATATTGTATAGTCCTGAAAATAAATTTTTATTGTTTTTATACAACCCCTAAAAAGAACTTTAAAGAAAAAGAACCGTAAAGAAAGTTTTAAATAATATTTAAACCAAACCAACTAAAGTCTATTGTCTAATATCTATTATCTGAAGTCTAATCCCTAACATCTATTCTTTGTGTTTTATCTTTGAAATTATTATTTTATATGTATAATAATTGGATTTAATGATGGAAACTATAAAAACCAACGAAAAAATATTTTATGGCAAAAACGGAAAGTCTAAAAGCGTTTTGCTTGATTATAAAGTATATAGCAACATGCTTGAAATTATTGAAGATAGTAAATTAATTAAAATAATTCAAAACCGTGAAAAAGAACCTATTGTAAGCGAAGAAGAATTTAAGAAAAAATTTGATCTAATTTAATGTATGGCTTAGAGCTTAAAAATTCAGTTGAAAAAGATTTTAAGAAAATTCCAAAAAATCAAAGACAAAAAATATGGGAGCACATTGAAAATTTAAAAATTCAACCACACTCTAAAAATTGTCGAAAAATGGTTGGTACTGAAAATGATTATCATATTAGGATAGGCAATTATAGAGTTGTTTATAAACCGGCAATTTATTTTTGTTATTGAATAAATAAGTTTTTGGGAATAAATTAATTATTTACTCCGCAGTTAGTTTTATTATAAATAAAGACAATAATTATCTTGTTTTTGAATATGATGTGATATAAATCATAATTATTTGTGACGTCAATCACACCTTTAATTTGATATTTAATTATGATTTGTTATATTATTTATAAAAATTAATACTATTAAATAGAAATACTATTAAAGTGAGATTAAAAATTGCAAAGACCATTAAATATATTATTAAAATAAATAATAAACGGAGGTTTTGTGAAAAAAGTATTATTATTTATTATATTATGTTTTTCAGTTTTACAGGCACAAAACAATGTACCTGTGGTATCTAATGTTAATTTTGCAATGAGACAAGACGGAAGT
>CALGLM010000148.1 GCA_937930275.1 uncultured Ignavibacteria bacterium | reverse complement strand
AGTTGCTTTCTGCAGTAGATAATAAATCTTTAGCAGCAGAAATGTTACCTTGAGCTCCTTCCATAATTTTTACTTTTCCTTTTAACGAGTTGCCTACGTTAAAACCGCTGGTATCATCAGATACGTGTTGCAATTTTTGACCACTGGCTATTCTTAGCTGTGATTTGGTTAAATCATTGTTTACCTTCGCTAAATTGTAATAAGCATTTAGCGCATCGATGTTGGTATTTACTTTAAATCCCATAGTATTACCTCCGTGTAATTTATTTTGGGAAATATGTTATTTGTTTTTATTCTACAAACATTATCGAAAAAAAATTTCGAAAGTTTAATATAATTTAATAAAAATATTTAAAAAAACAAACCCTTTCTTGCGAAAGGGTTCGTTTTTGGGGAAGGGGAAAATCAAAATTAACCGAATAATTGTAAAACTTGCTGAGGAGCCATGTTTAATTGAGCTAACATTGAAGTAGCAGACTGCTGTAATATAGTTCCTCTCATAGCATTTAATTGTTCCCAAGCCATATCTGTGTCATAAATTCTGCTTATGCTCGATTTGGCGTTAGAAATACCGGTATTAAGGGTTTCTTCCTTAATATCCAATCTTTGTGTAAAGTTACCGATTTTACCTAAAGCACCCGTAACAGCGCTCTTTAACGAAGTTAAAGCTGAAGTTAAGCCTTTTAATCCGCCGTCACCGCCTGAAGTTGATGTTAAATAACTTGTAGAAACGTTAACAAAGCTGTTTAACGAAGCCGAGAAGCTTGTAGCAAAACCATTATTACTACCTGATGCAATCGTAGTAGCAAAATCTAACTTTAAGGTATCTGTTGCTTCACCAACTTGGAATACGAATCCGGCACCTGCTGATGAATAAAGAAGACTTGTGTTGTTAAATTTGGTTGATTTTAATTTTGCTTCAATTTCTGTAGCAAGAGCTTTGATGTCGTCACCAATTGCGGTTGGGTCTGCGGTTGGGTTTGTAGCATCGGAAAGTTTACCTTCTATTTTTGTTAAAAGGTCGTTAACGCCAAGTAAGTTACTTTCTGCAGTAGATAATAAGTCTTTAGCAGCAGAAATGTTACCTTGAGCTCCTTCCATGATTTTTACTTTACCTTTTAACGAGTTACCAACGTTAAAACCGCTTGTATCATCTGAAACATGTTGGAGTTTTGAACCGCTGGCTATTCTGAGTTGTGATTTGGTTAAATCGTTGTTAACCTTGGCTAAATTGTAATAGGCACTTAGCGCATCGATGTTTGTGTTAACCTTAAATCCCATTGTATTACCTCCGTGTAATTTAATTTGGGAAAATGTTATTTGTTTAAAGTTATTCTATCAACACTATCGAAAAAAAAATTTAAAAGTTTAGTTTTTTCATCGATTAAAAACAATTTGCCAAGTATCACGTAATTCTTGTAAAATTTTTACCGAAACGGCAAAATTACCTTTTCTACCCATTTCTTGTGTAAATTGGTATAACCTTAACAAACCAAGCGAAATATCCTTAGTGTTTTCATCAGTAAAATTTAATGAATTGATTAACTCGGTTACGGCTTTGTTAGCTTTATAGTAATCTCCTCTTTGATAATGCACGATTGCAAAATCATAGGTCTTTAGAAGTAGTTTTTGTGGTGAGGCTTCTGCTATCTCTTTCATTAGATATGCGTTGGCTTTGTTATTTGGGTTCATCTTTTTGCTCTGTTTAGTTATTTACAGGAAATATTAATAAAATTTTCAAATAGTATCCAGATTCGGAAGAAGTTTAGCAACAAAACTTCTTCCGTTTAAGGATAAAATTATATTATTGGAATAACTGCATAACTTGTTGCGGGCTCATGTTTAACTGTGCCAACATAGAAGTGGCAGACTGTTGTAAAATTGTTCCGCGCATTGCGTTTAGTTGTTCCCAAGCCATATCTGTATCAAATATACGGCTAATGCTTGATTTAGCATTTGAAATAGATGTGTTAAGTGTTTCTTCTTTAACATCTAATCTTTGAACCGAGTTACCGATTTTACCTAAAGCAGTTACAACAGCACTTTTAAGCGAACTTAAAGCAGTTGTTAAGCTGGAAAGTGTTCCGGTATTTGTTGTTGATAAAGATGTTAAATAACTGGTAGAAACATTAACAAAACTTGTTAAACCTGCAGAAAAGTTTGTTGCATAACCGTTATTACCGGTTGAAGCGAGAGTTGATGCAAAATCTAATTGCAAAGTATCGCCAAGTTCACCAACGCTAAAGGTAAATCCTTTACCCGCTGTTGAATACAATAACGAGGTGGTATTAAATTTCGAGCTCTTTAATTTTGATTCGATTTCTTTTGCTAAAGAAAGGATATCGTCTTTAATTGCAGTCGGATCTGCTGTCGGGTTTGTAGCGTCAGAAAGTTTTCCTTCAATTTTGGTTAAAAGGTCGTTTATACCTAATAAGTTGCTTTCCGCTGTTGAAAGTAAGTCTTTTGCTGCAGAAATATTGCCTAAGGCACCTTCCATGATTTTCAACTTGCCTTGTAGAGATGTACCAACGTTAAAACCGGATGTATCGTCTGCAACGCGGTTTAATTTTTTACCGCTTGCTATACGTAATTGTGATTCGGTTAAGTCGGAATTGATCTTCGACAAATTGTAATATGCTTTCAGCGCATCAATGTTGGTATTAATTCTGAATGGCATATCGTTTCTCCTATTTAATGTAATTTGTTAGTTATTGATTAATTCTTTCAATTTTTTGTCTGCTTCCGCAAATACAGTATTCCATTTATTAAATTCTATTTGTCTAAACAATGTTGCAGTAGGATACCATGGACTATCACTTCTAAAATCGTGCCAACGCCAGTCACACTTTGAGGATAGTAGAATCCATGTTTGTTTTCCTAATGCACATGATAAATGGGCTACTGAAGTATCAATACTAATTACCAAATCAAGGAGGGATATTATTGCTGCAGTATCGTTAAACGTTTTTATTTTATTTCCTAAATTTTGAACATTGTACTTCTTTAAAATCTCAATCTGATATTCGTCTTGTAAATCGAATTGTAAACTATAAAAATCAGCTTTATTATTAAAAAGAGGCACAAAGTTTTCTAATTTGCACGTTCTGTGAGTATTCCCCGGTGTTTGCTTTCCTTTCCAAACAATACCAACTCTTAACCTTCCGGTTTTTATTAAATCATTAGCCCATTTCTCTTGTAAGTTATGGTCAACCAATATGTAAGGAACATTAACTTTTATTTCTTCTAAACGGGATTCAAAAAACATGCCTAAACTTAATAAGGGTATATAATAATCATATTCTATATCGGAATCACCTAAATTCGTTCTGCCGATAACTTGAGAAATGCCTAAACATCCTTTCATTAAATCAACAAGGGGAGGATGACATAATAATTTTACTTCACATCCTAAACTATTTAAGTTTTTTATATATCTACAAAATTGAATTGTATCGCCGTAACCTTGCTCATCATAAACAAGAATTGTCTTTCCTTTAATTTCTTCCAAACTTGTTAAGCGAGGTTTTCTAAATGAGTAGTTGGGATAATCAATTCTTTTTGCCCTATACTCATATTCTTCAAAGCCTTCTTTTAATTTTCCTATTCGCAGTAATAATAAAGCCCTGTTAAATCTTACGGTAGGATTATTGGGAGATAGTTTTACTGCTTTATCAATTATTTCGAGTGAGGTTTCGGGTTTATTAGTATAATGATATACATTTGATAAATTTATTAAAGCATCTACGTTGTTAGGATCAATGGAAAGAGCCGTATTAAAGTTTTCTATAGCTAAGGCATTATTCCCGCATGATTCGTTTATAGTTCCTAAGTTATTATGTAAAAAGGGCTTATTAAAACATATGGATATTGCTTTTGTAAATAGTTTTTCAGCACAATTAATATTGCCAAAATCTCTTTCAATTAATCCGAGATTATTTAATGCGTTAATATTAATCGGATTTAAATTTAATGTCTCTTTGTAATAAAAACTTGCCTTTTCAAAATTGTTTAATAGGTGATAGCAATATCCTAAGTTATATATTATTTCAAAATTTTTATCATCTAACTTTATGGCCGTTTCTAAAATAGATATTGCCGTATCAAATTCTTTTAAGTTTATAAAAACAAGCGCAATCTCACTTAATAAATTAACTTTATTGCCGGGCTTTGTTAAGTCATCTTTTAATAGCTCAATCGCTTCACCATATTTTCCGGAATTGACTAAAAGTTTTATTTGTTGCTCCAATAGTCGAGTTTCTTTATTGTCATTTAATTCTTTATAAATCTTTTCAACAGGAAAACTCCAATCGCCGGGACTTATTTGTCTGAAAATCTTAATGGAATTGTACCAAACTGAGTCTTCCCTGTTTAATAACCAGCGCCAATCAGGTAAAAAAGGCAACAATAAGTAAGTTGGTTTATTTAATGTACCGGCTAAGTGTGCAACCATTGTATCAACAGTTACAATTATGTCTAAACTGAATATAATTGCAGCAGTATTTTCTAAAGTTGTTAATTCTGCCGATAAATCGGTTATATTGTTGTAAACATTGTACTCTTCCAAAAGAAGTTTATTTTCTTTTTGAAGTAAATAAAAATGTGTATCCGGACTATTAAATAATACTTTTAAGTATGCAAAAGGGATGCTTCTATTATGGTCGTTCGGATGAATAGGGTTGCCCGCCCAAACAAGCCCTATTTTTTTCTTTTTTACATTAAGCATACTTTTATATTTAAAAACTAAAGCTTCATTTAATTTGATTATGGGGGCTAATTTTGGAATGTTGGCTATATTTGTGCAAAAGATTCTCGGCAACTTTAATAATGAAATATAATAATCCGATTTTACGTCCTTTAAATCGAAATTATTCTTAATTAATGGCTTATAATAGCCATTTGTGTAAAATAATAGGGGAGCTAATTCTTTTTGAAATTCAAAAATAATATTACAACCTTTTTCTTTTAGTAAAGGAATGTAACGTATAAATTGTAAAGTATCCCCTAACCCGTGTTCGGAGTAAATTAAAATAGTTTTTCCGGTCAGGTTTTCACCGTTATATTCTTTACAATCCGGAATATTTGCAAAAGGAACATTTTTAGTCAAACTATATTCAAATAACTGCCATCCTTTATTAAAATCCTCTGTTAATAGTTTTATTAACCCAACCATACTAATCAAATCTTTATTCCCGGGAGCTATTTCTAATCCTTTGTTAAAACATTCTAATGCTTTTTCAAAATTATGAGTTAAAGCATAGTTGTTTCCTAAATTTCCTAAGTATCCGTAATTATCATTCTCTAAATTTAATGCTTTTAAAAAATAATGATTAGCTAAATGATAATTATGAATCCTTTGAAGTGCTATTCCATAGTTATTACACAGCTTTGGGTCTTCGCTTTTTTCAGCAATTAACTTGAAGTATTTAATCGATTCATCCGGTTTATTAATATTTAAATAACAGTTGCCAATAATTTGGTTAAATTGTAATATATCCGGATGATTTTTTAATGCTTCTTTCGAATAATCAATAGCCTTATTAAATTGTTTTAAATCTTGGTAAGTATTTGCAATATTTACCATTGCAGGAAGAAAGTAATTATTTAGCTTTAACGTTTTATAAAAATAATTTAATGCTTCATCTTTTTTGTTATTTGCTGCTAACAACAAACCGTAAGTATTATTTAATTCGGCAGAGTTCTCATAAATTTCAATTGCATTTTTGGTTTCTTTTATGCCCTCATCATATTGACCGAGATTTAAAAAACTTGTGCAATAATAATTATAAATTTGCTCAGGTAACGACCCAAGAGTTTCTAAAACTTTTTTGAAATTAGAAATTGCACTTTTGTAATTACCAAAATTATAATATGCTACCCCTAACCAAATAAAACTTTCAATATCGTTAGGAAAATTTATAGTAAGCAATTTATAAATTTCTATGCTTTCATTAAGTTTATTTTCTTCAAGCAAGTTAAAAGCTTTTTCTTTTAGTATTTGATAGTTAAGCTCAATATTTTCACTTGAAGTTGTAATTAGTTTTATTAAGCTGCTTTTTACATCATCAAATACACTATTCCAATTATTAAATTCTTTTTGTCTGAAAAGCATTATTGAGTAGTACCAGTAGGAAGAGTTATCTTTTAATAGCCAACGCCAATCCGGAATTTTTGTTAAAAGTACCCAAGTTTTTGTACCGAGCGCACCTGCTAAATGGGCAATTGAGGTATCAACGGTTATTATTAAGTCAAGATTTTTAATAATGGCAGCTGTTTCGTCAAAATTATATGCCAATTCAATAATGTTATGCATATCAAGCTCGGCTTTGCAATTTTCACCGAATTGAAGACTAAAAAGCTGAATTTCATTAATTTTAGCAATCTCAAAAAAATATTTCAATTCAGTATGTCGTTTCCTATGTTCTAAAGGAAACGGATTACCTTTCCAAACAATTCCGACTTTAAGTTTATTAAATGTAGAAAAATAATTTTGCCATTTTGCTTCCTTATTTATATCGGCTTTAAGGTAAGGATTTGGATTTATATCGTTTGTATTTTTTATTTTTAATAATAACGGTAAGCTTAATAAAGAACAATAATAATCAAAGCTGTTAATGTTTATATTACTTCCCCTTTCAATAACAGATATTTCGGGGAAGTTTAGAATGATAAGATTAATTATTTCTTTGCGGCATTCAAAAATAATTTTACAATTATATTTTTCTTTAATTTGCGGTAAAAATCTTGAGAACATAATTATATCGCCTATACCCTGTTCACCGTAAACAAATAAAGTCTTATTGTATAAGTTTTCACCGTTCCATCTTAGTTTACCTGCTATTTCTCTTTTGTATTCATTAAGTAAAAGTCTCCATTCATAATGCTTAAAACCTTCTTCATAGTTGCCGTTTAGTAATAATGCGAGACCAAAGTTAAAGTGTTCTAATGACGAATTTGGAAAATTATTAAATATTATTTGATAAACATTTTTTGCTTCATCAAATTTTTCAAGGTCTAACAGAGAATTAGCCAAGTTATTCAAAGCCGAAAGATTATTAGG
This sequence comes from uncultured Ignavibacteria bacterium, assembly GCA_937930275.1. Lineage (GTDB taxonomy): Bacteria > Bacteroidota > Ignavibacteria > Ignavibacteriales > Melioribacteraceae > JAEXOD01. The sequence goes on along the minus strand of CALGLM010000148.1, from coordinate 5,026 downwards.
CATTTTTTTTAGCACAACTTTGAATAATTCAACTGCATTTTCAAAATTTCCTAAAGCATGACACAGTACGCCGTAATTAAGTAAAACATCCTCGTTCTCGGGAGATAAAGACAAAGCCTTTTTATAATATAATTCTGCTTTATCCAACTGCCAAATAGTTTTATAAAGATTAGCCAATCTAAAAAACGGAATATAATTGGCTGTACCCGATTCAGTTAATTTTAATAAAACGGACTCTTGATTTTGAAAGTCGCTTGTTTTTTCGTAATAAAATGCCAAAGCGATTAATAAATCTTCATTTTCGGGATATAAGTTTAATCCGTCATTTATATATTCTATTGCTTTATCAAATTGACTAATTTCGCAAAATATGTTAGCACAATTAGCGTATAACTCTGCTTTATTGCAATTTAAGCTTTGGGAAGTTGAATAAAAGTGTATTGCCAAATTGTAATTTTTCTTTTGCTGATAGCAATATCCGAGTAAAAAATAGGGTTCGCAATCTTCGGAATTTTCTTCGTTAATTAATGTAAATATTTCTATTGCTTCATCAAAAAAATTATTTTCTGTTAATAATACCCCCAGATTAAATTGAGAATCCAAGTATTTGGGATTTAAACTAATTGCTGTTTGATAAGCTTCTTTTGCTTTTTCAAACTGTTTCATGTTTTGATATATTAATCCGAGTAGATTCCAAGCTTTTATATTATTATTTACCTTTAAAAATTCCTCTATAGTTTTTTGTGCGGAAATAAAATCATTTTTTTGAAAATATAAATACCCCAACCAAAAGTTTACTTCATTATTTGCAGGTAAAAGGTTTTTTAGCTCCAAATATTTCTTTTCGGCAGAGTCTAATTCTCCTTCCGTATGTTCCGGAATCGGCAAATTTTTCATTTAATATAACCCTAATAAATATTGTAGAATAAAAAAAATACGTTTATATTATATTATATTTTTTTAATTTTAATACAAAACTAAATATAATAAATTTTGTGAATAAAAGTGTAGCGGTGAATAATGATTAAGAATATTAATATTTGGCTGGCTTATGCTTCCTATCCTGTAACAACCGGAGCATATTTTGAGCGGGCACTAAAAAAGAATTTTAATGTTGTTACAATAGGTCCAAAAATTTCGCAGTCTCTTGTTAAAGACTGGAATTTGGAAAACATGAAACTTCCTATTGTTGATCATAACATACCGACCGGTGACAGCCCGGATATGAAAGATTTATATGATAGAACACCAAATAATGCTAAACCGGATATGTATTTGTGGGTGGAATCGGTATTTGGTTATTTTCCTAAGAATATTGATAAAATGGGTATTCCTACATCAGCGTACTTTATAGATTCACATTTAAATAATTTAGATTACCAATTAGAATGGGCAAAAAATTTTGATTTTATTTTTTTGGCTCAAAAAGAATATATACCAAGTTTTACGGAAAAAGGTCATAAAAATGTGTTTTGGTTGCCATTGGGTTGTGACCCCGAAATTCATAAATCAATAGGTAGCAAAAAGATTTATGACGTAGGTTTTGTAGGCGGTACTATGGCTAACCCAAGAAGAGTAAGCTTGCTTAATAAAATGAAAGAAGAGCACGATGTTTACTACGAAAGATGTTTTTGGGATGATATGGCTAAGGTGCTCGATTCTTCTAAAATTGTGTTTAATAACGCAGTAAATAACGATTTGAACATGAGAGTGTTTGAAACTTTATCGATTGGTTCGTTTTTATTAACAGATCCTACTTTTTCTAACGGGCAGGAAGAGTTTTTTAATCACTCCGAAGAATTGGCTCTTTATGAAGACGATAATATAAATTATACGATTAAGTATTATCTTGAAAATGCCGAACTACGCGAACTTATTGCTAAAAGGGGAAAGCAAGTTGTATTGAATGCTCATACATACGAACACAGATTAAATGAGTTGGTTGATGTAGTGCTGGGTAAAAAACAAAATACTCCCAAAGGTAGCGAATGGCGAGAAAGGTCTTTACAAAATGTAACAGTTTCATTAAAAGAAATTAATAATCTTAGAAGGAGTTTTGTTATTCCTGTTTTAGATTATGCCCCCGCAAGTAAGTACAATATTAAAACATTATTGACTGATTTAGAAAAAATTGAAGGGAAATTACTAATTGTTTTTAATGATGAAACGGTTGCTAATCAGATAAAAGATCACCCAAGAATAAATAATTATGCAGTAATGAAAAAAAATGTCGGGGTTGCCCGTGCGTGGAATATTGGACTAAATATGAGTGAAACACCCATTACGTTAATATTAAACTCCGATATCCATATCGAAAATGACGTTGTTGAAAAAATTTCTTCCTTAATAGAATGGAGAAAGGATGCTGCAATGGTTGGTCCTCAAGGATCATTTTTTAGTTATAAAGATAAAGCCGATTTTATGTATTTTGATAAGGGTTCATTTCCCGAAACTTCTACGGTGGATGCCGTTAGCGGCTTTTTGTTTGGCGTAAATATGCAACTATTTGATAAGCACGGAATAAAGTTTGAAAATAAGTTTACTCCCTGTTATTACGAAGAATGGGATATAGGGTTACAGATTAAATTAGCAGGCTTAAAAAGCTATATTATTCCGAGCGTATCATACGACCATATATGGGGCGGAAGTATCGGGTCTTACAAAAAGATTAAGTATTTGGATAAAGAAGAAACAGCGAGAGATATATTAAACCGAAACGCAGAAATATATACTAAAAAATGGAATGAAATACACAAAGAATTAATGGTTAAACATTCTGCTGAATATAAAGATTTTTTTGTTAGCGGTTATGCGGAGTATGTAAATGACTTTGCCGAAAGATTAATTGAGAATAAACAGTATGAAAAAGCGGCGGAAATTTTAGAAGAATTAATAAAATTCTATCCAGATTTGTATGTCACTAATTTCAAACTTTCGCTTACTTACTCTTATTTAGGCGATATTGAAAAAGCTCTTAAATATATCGAGATTGCAATTACAAGTAACCCTAACGATGAAATAGCTAAAGATATAAGAACACGCTTAAGAGAGATAAAATCTAAATACGGACTTTAAGTTTCGTTTATGGTTAATACTGGGAGTAATGATTTTATGATTTTTAACGCAGTTTCAAGATAATCTAATCTTAATCTTGGACTGCTTAGATACTCGATTATTAATTCACGTGCATCTTGTAAGGTGATATTTTGAAGTTCGTTAACATGATGATTAACTGCCCAAAAATCTACTCCGGAGCTTTTAATTAAGTTAATAAATTCTTGACGCTTTAAAATTTGTCTTATTTTTCCTGTAATATCTAACGATTTCATTCCCCAAGCGTTGTCTAATAAATCAATTGTTTTTAATTCAATTAACGAAAAATTGTTATTCTGCAAACAGGAGTTAACAATTGAAGGAAGATAATAATTAATATAAGTAAACCAGCGTAAATTTCTTAAAAAATCAGAATCAAATTCAATACTTGCAAGAACTGCAATTAAATTAATTATTTCTTGTTTAAAGAAATCGGTTTTTGTGTAAAATTCTTCCAAAAGGGGAACTATATTATTAGGAGAAAAAGCCATATCTTTACTTAATAAAAAACTTTCTGTATAACCGAGTAGTAAGTCGTACATATTTGTAATAGTTATTATATCATTAATGTAATCCGAAGGTATATTCTCGTCAATAAATTTTGATAGTGCAGAAAGGTTAAAATTACGATTGTTTTTGGCAATTTTTAAGGGAATATCTTCAAATGAATCGTGAATGGCAGCTAATGTTGAATAAAAATGTCTATTATCGCTATTAGCGAAAAGAGAAAAAAGGGTTGCGGAAACTCGATATAAATGTGCAACATACGGTAACCCGCATTTTCTTTTTAGGTTTAAGTCAAAAAATAATCCAAAATGTTTTTTTACAAGAAGATAGTCCTTATTATAGAAGAAAAATAATATTTCGTCAGTGGGGATTTTATTCCTAACAATTTGCTGCTCGCCTTCCTTAAACTGTTTTATTGTTAATAAGTTATCACTTGTTTCGGTAATTTCGTTTTTACTGCTCTCGGTATATCTTATTGTATGTTGTAAGTTGTTTTCAATAATAGAATCGGATATTATATTAGCTGCAGTTTTACGTGAGTTGCTATAAAGTATATTTATTTCATTATAAGGAACATTCCCCAGCAATATGTTATCTATAAAATTATTGTAATTCATTAATTCCACCCAATGTATATTCCTAAAATAATTGTAAAAAAAAGTATAGAAAAAAGCAACTAATTTATTATATTTAAATAGGAGTAATTTGTTTTATTAATACTAATTTGTATATAAAGGAGCATATTTGCCGAAACTTGAAACTTTTTATAACGAAAAGATTGCAGAACAGACCCTTAATAGTTTAAGTGAATGCATAAGTATAACCGATATGCAGGATAATATTTTATTTGTTAATCAAGCATTTTTGGATACTTACGGATATAGCAAAGAAGAACTGATTGGTAAACATATAACCTTTTTACGAACTGATAGAAGCGATCCTTTACTTGCAACCGAAATTTTGCCAAAAACATTAAACGGTGCTTGGGAAGGAAAAATACTGAATAAGAAAAAAGACGGTACTGAATTTTGGGTTTTGCTGCGTACGGGTATTGTAAAAGACGAAGCCGGAAACCCTGTAGCTTTAGTAGGTAGCGCACAAGATTTAACAGAAAAAATTAAAGCCGAAAACAGGTTAAAAGAGGTTCAAGATAGATACAGGCAGTTATTTAACGATATTAAGGATGTTGTTTACGAGAGTTCTCCGGATGGAAAATTAATTGATATTAACGATTCCGGTTTGGAAATGTTCGGATATAGCAGCAAAGAAGAATTATTAAAAATAGATGTAGTTAACGACCTTTATGTAAATCCTGCCGATAGAGATAAATTTAAATCTATAGTTGAAAGCTCCGGATATGTTAAAAATTACGAACTAACGGTAAAACGAAAAAACGGCGAACATTTAGTGGTTTTAGAAACCTCTT
>CALGLM010000147.1 GCA_937930275.1 uncultured Ignavibacteria bacterium | reverse complement strand
GGTAAATGGCTATCGGGTGCTAATTTAAAAGATAAAAGTAAATTAGAAGAGTTCCATAAAGTTTTATCTACACAATTAGGTTCATTTGCTGACGAAGTAAAAAGAATACTAATTGAACCTAAAGGTAAGGTTGTTTATGCCGGAGGTGAAGACTTTTTAGGTTTTGTTAATTTAGATTATTTGTTTGAAATAATGCAAAAAATGTATTTGCTATTTAATGAAATTGTTAACAATAAGTTATCAGAATTTAAAGAAGATGAGACTTTAACATTTTCGGCAGGTATTATTATTGTTCATTATAAGATGCCGTTTAATGCCGTCTTAAATAAATTAAGAAAAGCAGAAAAATTTGCAAAGCAGACTGATGAAAAGAAAAATGCATTTGCTATTTCGGTAATAAAGCACTCCGGCGAAACTAACCATTTAGTTTTTAAATGGGGAAATAAAACCGACATTTTACAAAATGTAAAACATATTGAAATTTTAGTAAAATATTTAGTAAACAACATATTCTCAAATACATTTATTAAACGTTTTGAAGCCGAGTTTAAACCTTTAATAGTAACTGATAGAATAGAAAGCTATTTAATTAAACCCGAATTAAAAAGATTAATAGCAAATTCATGTATTTCAAAAAATATGACCAAAGAAGAAAAAAAATTAGAAGTTGATAAATTATATGACGCTTTATTAAATCTTTATAATTCATCATCTACAAACAATTTTATTGAAGCCTTAAACATTTCAGAATTTTTAAGTAGATATATTAATGAGGTACAATAATGGTAATTAAAATTAATGCACTTGATACTTTATTTTTTAAAGACGGAAAACCATTTAGTATGGGTGATGAAGCTTGGGCAACGGGCAATTTTCCGCCATACCCTTCCGTAATTTACGGAGCTTTACGTACCGCATTTTTTGCCGATAATATTAACCTGTTAAATTTGGCAAATACGGAAAACGACCCTACCAAAGAATTAAAAATAAATAAAATTCTTTTTTCAATAGACAAAGAGTATTATACACCTATACCGCGAGATTTAGTCAAGAAAAAATCAAATAACGAAGAATCTTTTCCTTTAGAATTAAGTAAAAACGATTTTATAAATTCTTCTGAATCCGAGTATTTATTAACAAACCCTTCAAATGATGAAATTGAAAATATTGATGACGGAATAATTAGACTAAAGGATTTACATAATTATCTTTCTGCTACAAAATTTGATAAAATTTTATATACCAAAATATCAGATTATATAACCGAAGAACCAAAAGTTGGCATAGGAAGGGAAAACGTATATAGAACAACAGCAAGTAATAGCAAAATATATAACATAAACATGATAAGACCGGTTAAAATTAATAAAGGATCTAAACCGGTTTCTATTGATTTGATTGTTGATTTTGAGAATTTAGATTTACCCGCAAACGGAATTTTTAAATTAGGTGCCGAAGGTAAAACGATTCATTATGAATCGCATATTATTAAAAATAGTGATAACATTAATTATACAATTACTAATAATAAAATAATAAAATTATATCTAAATACACCCGCTATTTTCGAAAAAGGATTTAAACCAAATTTTGAAAGCAGCCTATTAAAAAAATTCGGTTTTAAATTATTAGCAACTTCAATAGGAAAACCTATAAATATCGGAGGTTTTGATATGAAAAAGAATAAACCTAAAACCATGTATAAAGCAGTTCCTTTTGGAAGTGTTTATTATGTTTCCTC
>CALGLM010000146.1 GCA_937930275.1 uncultured Ignavibacteria bacterium | reverse complement strand
TAATATTCTATTAGCAGCAAACAAAGTATTACCTATTGAATATGAGTTTTTGGATTCTAAAGAAGATTTAACGGAACTATTAATAAAAAATACAATTGAAAAATTAATTAAGCGTGGTGCAGAAGTAATTGTTGCAAGTGAAGCATTTGGAATTGATGACTGTAAAAACGAAGATAAAATAATTGAAATTGCGGAAAAAATGGGGCTTCAGGCTACTGCGGCAAGTAAAATAAGTCGATTGTACGGATTAAGAGTAAGAACAAGAACAGCAATATTAAATGCTTGTATGATGCCCAAGATGTTGAACACTGCAAATTTGACCGAAAAAGCTATTAGAGAAAGCGGAATAGATGCCCCCCTTATGGTTATGCGTAGTGACGGCGGTATTATGAGTATTGACGAAATGAGAAGACGCCCGATTTTAACAATGTTAAGCGGACCTGCAGCCGGTGTTTCTGCCGCAATGATGTATGCTAAAGTTAGCGATGCAATTTTTTTGGAAGTAGGAGGAACATCAACCGATATTTCGGTAATTAAAAACGGGAAACCCCAAATTAAGACTGCACAAATTGCCGGTAACAGACTATTCCTTAGAACTTTGGATGTAAGAACCTTGGGAATTGCTGGCGGGAGCGTGCCAAGAATTTCGGGTAACAACATTATTGATGTCGGTCCAAGAAGTGCACATATAGCAAATCTTTTATATTCGGCTTATGAAAATGACGAAACCCAATTTAATGAGTTTGAATTAGAAACTGTTCAGCCCAAGAAAGGTGATCCAAAGGATTATTTAGTTGTAAAAACAAAATCTAAAAATTATACTGTTACTCCGACCGAAGCATCATATCTATTAAACTTGGTTAAAGAGGTTGGACACGGTTCTGCAAATTTAAACTCTGTAATTAATTGTTTTAACAATTTAGCCAAAAAATTATCTTCAACTCCCGAAGAAATTGCAAACAAAATTTTAAAAATTTCTGCCGGAAAAATAGAACCGGTAATAAAGCAATTAAGTAGAGAGTATAAATTAGATAATGACATTATTGAGTTTTTAGGTGGTGGTGGTGGAGCTTCGGCAATTGTTCCGTTTACGGCAAACTATTTAGGTTATAAGCACAAAATTGCCGAAAATACGGAAGTAATTTCGGCTATAGGCGCTGCTTTAGGTATGATTCGCGATTCTATTGAAAAAAGTATTCTTAGCCCAACTGAATCTGACATTGTAGCTTTACAAAAAGAAGCTTACAATTCTGTAATTGAAATGGGCGCAGTACCCGAAAGTATTGAAGTAACTATTGAAATTGATAGTAAAAATAAAAAAGTAATTGCAACTGCAATGGGAAACAGCGAATTAAGAACTAAAGATGTTGTTTCAAAATTACTTTCCGAACAAGAATTAATAGAAATTTGTGCAAAGTCGTTAAAAGTACCCAAAAACGAAATTTTAATTGCCGGTAATACATCTCATCTTTATGCCGTAACTTACCACAAAACTAAAAGCGTATTATTTGGACTAATAAAATCTGAAATTAATAAGGTAAGGGTTATTGATAAAGAAGGTACTATAAAATTACAATTAAATAATGCTTATACTTATAAAACAGAAAAAAACGGTTTAAAAAATTTGGTTGCGGAAGTAATTGAAAAATTAACCACTTTTGGCGATGCAGGTGCATTATTACCCGATATGTTTGTTTTAATCGGTCCCAGAATTTTGGACTATAGCGGTTTAATTAATCAAGCCCAAATTTTGGCTTTACTTGATAACGAACTTACTAAAATTTCAAATTCCGAAAATATAATTTTAATCTCTGCACAAAAAGAATAATATGAAACCACTTGAAAATAAAAATTTTAATTTTATAGTTTACGGCGGTACTATAAAAGGTGTGTTAACAGCCATTTATTTAGCAAAGAAAGACAAAAAGGTTTTACTTTTAAACAAATACGGTTTTTTAGGAGGTGCAATTACCGAAAATTTAGCACTTTTACAAAAACTTGATGAACGAGGCTTAAAAAACTCGATTTTTGAAAAATCTGATATTTTTTATTCAACAGGTAATAAAAACTTTAAATTTATTAATCCCGAACTGTTAAAATTTTTATTGCAGGATTTGTTATTGGCGTTTAATATTGAACCACTATTTCACGTTTCACCTATATCGGTTAAAAACAAGCAAATTGTATTAAGCGGTAAAGAAGGTTTAATGACTATTAATGCTGAAAACATAATTGACTGTAGCGATAATCTTTATCTTGAGTTTCTACAAAACAACGTAATTTACAATAAAGGTATTTACTTTTTAACACTTAACGGTGTAACAACCGAAGTTGCTATAAAAGATATTTTGAATCCTTTATTTGTGTATAACATTTCGGGAAATAGATATTTTACTGCTTTTGAAATAAAGTTTTCTGATATATTGCAATTAGAAAACAACGCCCATAATAAAATAAGAGAAATTTCAAAAAAAATAATAAATACAAATTGCAGAATTGAATTATTGCCGGTTTCGACATATTTACAACCGGTATTAGTCGCTAATAAATTAAGTTTCGGTTTAAGTAATTTCACCAATATTCCCGAATACTACTCAATTCTTCAAAATTCAATTAACTTAGAACAATCGCTAATAAAACATGAAAGAAATATTTAAACAATTAGAAAATAAGCTTATTGTATCATGCCAAGCTGAAGGTAATAGCCCTTTCAATTCTCCTGCCGGCGTAACAATGTTTGCAATCGCCGCTATTCAAGGCGGTGCCGCAGGAATTAGAAGCGAAGGAGTAGCAAAAACAGCCGAAATAATAAAAAATGTTAATGTACCTGTTATAGGATTACTTAAAAACAAATTTGATGACGGTACTGTTAGAATTACCGGCAGCTATAAAGAAATAGAACAACTTATTGAGATAAATACTAATATTATTGCTGTTGACGGTACAATAAGAGAAAGAGAAGGGTTATCCGGACACAAATTTATTGAAGAAATAAAAAAACGTTACAATGTAACAATAATGGCTGACATATCTACTTATGAAGAAGGTGTTTTGTGTGCCGAATCAGGTGCCGATTGTATAAGTACAACTTTAAGCGGATATACTCCTTATACAAGTCATTTGAAAAATGATGAACCCGATTACGATTTACTCGAAAAACTTTCCTCAACCGTTCACATACCCGTTTTTGCCGAAGGAAAAATAAACACCCCCATAACTGCAAAAAAAATAATGGAAAAAGGCGCTTTTGCCTTAGTAGTCGGAAGTGCGATAACCCGCCCTACACTAATAACAGAATGGTTTGTAAAAGCAATAGAAAAATAAGGGAATTTTATTTATGCCTTCAGAAAGAAATGAAATAAAACGAATGAAACACCGCGGTTTTTATGACAAAAAAACCATTTATGAAATAATTGATAAAACTTGTATTTGTCATATAAGTTTTATAATTGATAAAACCCCTTTTATAATCCCCGTTAATTTCGGAAGATATGAAAACTACATCTATATACACGGAGCATATAACAGTAGATTGATTAACCATTTGGAAACCGGAAATGAAGTTGCTATTGCATTCACAATTCAAGATGCATTAGTTTTAACAAAATCGGCAGCCCATACTTCTTTTAATTACCATAGCGTCATAGCATTTGGAAAAGGAGAATGTGTTGAGACCAATGAAGAAAAATTATTGGCATTTGAATCGATGTTTAATCAGATGTTGAAAGGTAGATGGGAAGAAATACGTAAGCCAAACGAACAAGAGCTTGAATCTGTAGCAGTTATAAAAATTGATATTTCTGAAGCTTCGGCAAAAATACGTGAGGGGTTTTCCAAAGACAATCCCGAAGATCAAAACTTAGATATATGGTCGGGTTTACTTCCCTATCAAAAAGGCTTTGATACACCGATACCGGATGAGTTTTCCAAAAATATAAATAAACCTGATTATTTTGTTTAACAAAAACTTTATGCATTTCATTCTCAAGGTAAATTATTATAATCTACCTTGAGTTTGTAATATTTGTATCATTATTGAGTTAACGATTTTAACAACGTAATTACAAATTCGCATTTTTCGGTAAACTTTTCTTCAGTACTATTGTTATCTATCGTAAAATCCGCAAACTGTTTTTTGCTTTCGTCTTTTAATTGACTATCAATTCGTTTTTGGATGTCTTCAACCGAAAGTGAACTTCGTTTTTGAACTCGTTCGATTCGTTTTTCGTTTTCAGCAGTAACCAAAACAATATAATCGAACATTTCTTCAATTCCTATTTCAACAATAATTGCACTTTCAACAAAAACCAAATTATTTGTTTTTAATAGTTCATTCATCAATTCTTCAATTATTTGTAATGTTTTTGGATGAATAATATTATTAATTTGAACTAACTTTTCAGGTTGACTAAATACGTTATCTGCTAAAAATTTTTTATTCGGTTCACCGTTTATATATGATTCGTTTCCAAAGGTTTTTATTACCTGTTTTTTAATTTCATCATTTTCCGAAAGTAGTTTTTTCGCTATATCATCGGCAACAACTACCGGAAAACCTTTAGATTCTGCAATTTTACAAAAAATACTTTTACCCGATCCAATGCCGCCTGTTATCCCGACTTTTAATTTTTTCATATATTATCCGTAATAATTAAAACGTTTATACAAATATTCTTAAATATATATTGCTAATTTAAGCAAAAACAGATGAATTTCTAATATAAAAAGGGATATCGATTCAATAGCATTTTCAATTTCTCAAAATCGCTATTAAAATATGCTTTTGATAAGTATTCAAATTTATTGTTATTATAAAATAATAAACCATTTGTAGCTGTGGATGATTTAAGATTTGAAACAAAAAGATATGTTTCAGCCATTTTATCAGGCAAAATTGAAAACTTCGATTTAATTAAATATAAAAATTTAAAAAATTTGGATATATGTGGGTAACGATTAATATCGATTTTGACATTTGTTACTCGTATTACCGAGAAATTAATGGCGGAGTATTTTGATTGTTCACTTATATATGCAGTATATATTTCAAGCGCTTTTTTGGAGTGATAATATGATTTTGAGACACTAAATCCTTTTACTCTAAATTCCGGATCAGTAATGTTTAACGATAAAAAAGGCTTTAATAGAAGACCTTTTGAAGAAATATTAATTACTTTTGCATTATTGTTAAATAAAAAATTATCAACAAACAATTCTATTAAATATTTTGGTCCCAAAAAATTAGTTGCCCAAATTTTTTCTATATTTTCCGAAGTAATTTCGGGTTTTGTTTTACTAACATCAAACTCAGCAGCATTATTGATAAGCACATCAATTTTAATATTATAATTTTTTATTTTTTCAACAAAGTTTTTAATTGAGCTTTGCAATGATAAATCCAACAATAATAATTGTATATCATTTTTATTGGATTTCTCTTTAATCTCAACAATAGCATTTTCCCCTCTTTCCACACTTCTACTTGTAATTATAACCGAATCCCCGTTTAATAAAAACTTAATAGAGGCGGCTTTCCCTATTCCGGAGTTACCGCCTGTTATCAAACATACTTTATTAGCCATGTAGCTTAATTTTTAATTAAATTTTATATTCTTGCATGTTTATCCGCATGATATGAGCTGCGAACTAAAGGAGCCGATTCAACTGCCAAAAAGCCCATTTTAAGCCCCTCTTCTTTATATTTTGCAAACTCATCTAAAGTTACATATCTTTGAACCGGTAAATGATTTTTTGTCGGCTGTAGGTATTGTCCTATTGTTAGAATATCGCAACCAAAATTTCTTAAATCATGCATTAATTCAATAACTTGTTCATAAGTTTCGCCTATGCCTACCATAATACCGCTTTTTGTACGTAAGCCTTTATCCTTAAACCATTTAATTAATTGTAAACTACGTTCGTATTTTGCCTGTGGACGAACTGCATGATATAAATGCTTTACTGTTTCCAAATTATGGTTTAATATAGTAGGAGGATTTTGCATAATGATATTAAATGCATCCTCTTCACCTTTAAAGTCAGGGATCAGAATTTCAATAGTACACTCCGGCATTTTTTCTCGTATTAACCTAATTGTTTCAGAAAAAATTGAAGCCCCTCCGTCTTGTAGTTCGTCTCTGTTAACAGAAGTAATAACCACATGTCTTAAATTTAATTGTTCTACCGATTCCGCAACTCTTCTGGGTTCGTCTAAATCCAACTCGTTTGGCATTCCGACTTTTATATTACAAAAACCACAACTTCGGGTACAAGTATCTCCCAAAATCATAAAGGTTGCCGTTCTTGCATTCCAGCATTCCCCTAAATTGGGACATTTTGCTTCTTCACATACGGTATTCAGTTTACTATCCCGCATTAAATTAAAAACGTCTTTATAGTTTTTTCCAGTAGGCAATTTTACTTTAAGCCACTCGGGTCTTTTTCCAAGTTCTATATTCTTTTCAACTTCTTCCTTAAACTTTTGCTGATGCTGATTAATTATCAATTTTTTACCTATTTATTTTATTAAACATTTTTTGTATCAAAGTTTTCTAATTTATCCTTAACATACTTTAAGAACCTTCCCCCTAACATACCGTCAATTAATCTATGGTCATGGCTTAAAGATAAATACATCATCGGTTTTATTGCAATTGTATCCATACCGTTTAATTCCACAACAACCGGTTTTTTGGTAACTGCGCCTACTCCTAAAATTGCTACTTCAGGTTGGTTAATTATCGGCGTGCCAAATAATGAACCGAAAACCCCGTAGTTTGTAATAGTAAATGTACCGCCCGTAATATCGTCAGGGGTTAATCCTTTATTTCTTGCTTTACTGCTTAACTCGGCAATACTTTTCGCTAATCCTTTAATATTTTTTTCATCTGCATTTTTTATATTAGGTACTATTAACCCGTTCGGTTCAACAGCAACGGCTATACCTAAGTTAACATTCTTTTTTACTATAATGTCACTATTATTTATGGAAGCATTTACCAATGGAAATTCTCTTAAAGCTTTAATTACAGAGTAAGCAATAAACGGCATATATGTAAGTTTAATTCCTTCTTTAGTTAATAAGGAATCTTTATTTTGTTGAATATAATTATGAATATTTAACATATCAACTTCAATTACCGCACTTACATGTACCGAAGTATCTCTGCTATAAACCATATGGCTCATTATTTTTTGACGAATATTATTCATTGGAATAATTTCGCTATCAACTTTCGAGAAATCATAACTCGAAGTTTGGGAAGTTTGTTTAACCGACTTTTCAGGCTTAATGCTTTGGTCGGGGACCTGTACCGTTTTCCTATTTTTTAGATATTCCAAAATATCATTTTTGGTAACTCTATTATTAATTCCCGTCCCTTTAATCATTTTTAATTCATCAAAAGAAACCCCTTCTTTTGAAGCGATGCTTAAAACAAGAGGAGAATAAAAAGAATTTGAGTTAGCCAACTCTTCTTTATTGATTTTTACTGTTTCACTTTTTTCAATACTTTTTTCTATTGTAGTTACTTCTTGTTTTACTTCGGTTTGTTTAAAAGAAGTTGATTTTACAATACCTGTACTTGTAGTAATTTTAGCAACAGCTACTCCGACCGGAACAACAGAATTTTCAGTATATAATATTTCAGAAAGTATCCCTTCAACCGGCGAAGGCACTTCGGTATCAACTTTATCAGTACTTATTTCAAAAATTATTTCATCTCTTTTAACAGAATCACCTATTTTTTTATGCCATTTAATTATTGTACCTTCCATAATGGATTCGCCCATTTTTGGCATAGGAATGTCTATAACTTCTCCCCCTACTTGAGCAGTGGATGGGGTTTCCTTAACCTCTTCAACAATATTAACCTGTGAAGGTTCTGTCTCAAGAATTGCTACTACTGTTCCTACTTCAACAGTTTCTTGTTCAAATACTTTTATATCTGCCAAAATTCCTTCATCGGGACTCGGAATTTCAGTATCAACTTTATCAGTACTTATTTCAAAAATAATTTCGTCTTTTTTAACTAAATCCCCCTTTTTTTTATGCCATTTTATCAATGTCCCTTCGCTAATACTTTCCCCCATTTTCGGCATTATTATTTCAACTTTCATACACAAACTCCTAAAAACACATTAGTAATTTAATAAATTTTTTAATTCTGTATAAATCCTTTCACGATTCGGTAAAACAACGTTTTCCAAATTTGGGTGATAAGGTATCGGAGTATCTTTTGCGGCAATTCTTCTAACAGGTCCGTCTAAATGTTCAAAAGAAAATTCTGCAATTTTAGCAGCAATTTCAGCCCCAAATCCGCCTGTAAGAGTGTCTTCATGAATTACAATAGCTTTTCCGGTTTTTTTTACAGAATTAAAAATTGTTTCGGTATCTAAAGGAGAAATAGTTCTTAAATCTACAATTTCAATACTATATCCTTCTTCTTCTAATTTTTTTATTGCAAAGTTTGTTTCGTGAACCATTGCACCGTAGGTAATAACCGATAGATCATCCCCTTGTTTAACTATATTTGCTTTACCGAACGGCACTAAGTATTCCGCATCGGGTTCCGGAGATACTGCATAACTTTGTCTATATAAGCCTTTATGCTCTAAAAACAATACCGGATCGTTAAGTCTTAATGCAGTTTTTAATAAACCTTTGGCATCTGCGGCATTACTTGGATATGCAATTAACAAGCCGGGCATGTGTGCAAAAAATCCTTCAATATTTTGACTGTGATATAAACCACCGTGAATATATCCTCCTACTGCTACTCTAATCACCATAGGAGCTTCAAATAAATTATTTGATCTGTATCTATACATTACAAGTTCATCTCTTATTTGCATAAAAGCAGGAAATATATAATCACCAAACTGAATTTCAACACACGGTTTTAATCCTGTTAATGCCATGCCTATTCCTACCCCCGCAATACTTGCTTCGGCTAAAGGTGAGTTAAATACTCTATCATTTCCAAATTGAGTAGAAAGTCCTTTTGTGCTTGTAAAAACTCCCCCTTTTCCGTCTGCAACATCTTCCCCAAACAAATAAATTTTATCGTTCCTTTCCATTTCTTCGCGTAACGCATGGTTAATTGCATCCACTAACACAACCGGCTTTCCGATATGCTCGTTTTTTCCGTATATTAATTTATCCTTTTTGCCGGATTCGTCATAAACATATAATTCGGCTGTATCAGCTTTTGGCTCCGGTTCTTTTAATGCCCAATCTGCTGCTTCGTTTACTCTATTATTAACTTCTTTTTTAAGTTCCTCATAAGCAAGATCAGTTAATACACCTTTTTTTATTAAAAGGTTTGCAAAATACTCAATCGGATCTTTTTTCAAGTCTTCTTTAAGTGATTCCTCATCTCTATATTTTTTTTGGTCATCAGAAGAGGAATGTGAAAATAATCGAACAACTTTGGCTTCAATTAAAACCGGACCTTTCCCTTGTCTTGCATATTTTACAGCTGTAGCTGCAGTTGCGTTTGCAGCTAAAAAATCTGTTCCGTCAACTGTTAATCTTAGCAGATTATCATATCCTTTCATCATCTCAACAACAGAAGAGTTTTTTCCGCCTGTTTGGTTTTCTACGGGTACAGAAATAGCCCACTTGTTATTTTGAATAACAAAAATTACCGGCAGTTTTTCTCTCGCAGCCCAATTAACGGCTTCATGAAATTCACCTTGGCTTGTTGTACCTTCGCCGCTGCTAACATATACAACCGCATTTTTACCTGTTTTTTTTGCCGCTAATGCTGCACCTACAGCTTGTAAAAATTGTGTACCTGTTGGACTTGATTGAGTAGGAACATTTAATTCTTTGCTTGCCCAATGACACGGCATTTGTCTTCCGCCGGTCATTAAATCGGATTCTTTCGCCAAAGCTTGTAAAAAAACTTCTTCGGGCTTTGTGCCTAAAGCCAACATAAATGCCATATCCCTATAGTACGGAAATCCCCAATCAAGTTTCGGTGTAAGATTTAATCCAAAGGCAATTTGCGTTGCTTCGTGACCGGCACCTGCTATATGAAAAAAAGCTTTACCTTGTTTTATAAGGTTCATAATTTTATGATCTATTTGTCGTGCCAAATACATAAGTTTTAGGGAATTCATTAATTCTTTTTTGGTTAATCCCCCAAAACTATCAGTTTTACCTGTAGGTCTTTTTTCTACTTTATTTTCTTCTAATTTAATTTCTTGTTCCATGTTACCCCTTTGTTATGTTTTATAAGTATTCTTCCGCTTTAACGGTACTAAACTCATCATAATTAAATTGATTAATAAATACTTCTAAAATTTTATCTTTTACTTCATTTATATCAAATCTTTTACCCAATTCTCTTTCAAGTGACGTAACCTCTTTATCTTTAATTCCACATGGAATAATTCCGTTAAACAGAGTTAAGTTAGTATTAATATTGAAAGCAAAACCGTGCATAGTAACCCAACGACTAATCTTTACGCCAATTGCACATATTTTTCTCTCGCCAATCCAAACTCCCGTATATTTTTCTTTTCTACCGGCATTCAACCCGTAATAATTACAAACTTTAATAATAGTTTCTTCAATATTTCTTAGGTATAAATGTGTATCTTGTTTCCAATTTTTTAAGTCTATTATGGGATATCCTACAATTTGACCGGGTCCGTGATAAGTAATATCACCACCCCTATCAATTTCAAATACGGAAATACCCTCTTTTTCAAGATAATCTTTGTTACTAATCAGATTGTTTTTATCGGCAGTTTTACCTAAAGTATAAGTATTTGGATGTTCTAACATAAAAAAAGTATCATCCGTATTTCCGCTTACACGTTTATCAAAAACTTCTTTTTGTAAATTCCATGCTTTTGCATAGTCAATTAAGCCTAAATCAGAGTAAATTAGTTTTTTAGATATGTATTGATTCACTAAGTGCATTAGCTGCTGCTTCCATAATTGATTCTGATAAAGTTGGATGTGCGTGCATTGTTTTAATAATTGCTTCCGGAGTTGCTTCCAATGCTTTAGCTAATCCTAATTCGGCAATCATTTCGGTTGCTTCCGAACCTATAATATGAGCCCCTAACAATTCCCCATACTTTGCGTCAAAAATTAATTTAACAAATCCGTCTCTTTCTCCTATTGCGAAAGCCTTACCGCTTGCCATAAACGGAAATTTCCCTATTTTTAGGTCATAACCTTTTTCTTTTGCTTTTTGCTCCGTTAAACCTATACTTGCAACTTGAGGCTGACAGTAAGTACATCCCGGTATGTTTTCATAATCAACTTTTGTTGTATGTAACCCCTTAATTTTTTCCACACATGTAATTCCTTCCGAGCTTGCAACATGTGCTAACCAAGGAGCTCCTATTACATCGCCTATTGCGTAAATACCCTTTACGTTAGTCGAGTAGTTTTCTCTATCAACAACAATTGAATTTTTATAAGTTTCAACTCCTAATTCTTCTATGCCAATATTTTCAATATTTCCGACTACACCAATTGCATTAAGTACCTTTTCGGCTCTAAGCTCTTTAATTTCACCGTTTTTATCAATTGTTACTTTAACATCCTCTTTTTCAATTTCTGCTTTTACTACTTTTGTGCCTGTAAATATTTCTATTCCTCTTTTCTTAAAGCTTTTTTCCAATGTTTCACTTACTTCTTTATCTTCAATAGGTAAAATCTGATCCAACATTTCTATAATAGTAACTTTTGTTCCTAAAACCGAATAGAAGTAAGCAAATTCTACACCTATAGCCCCGGCTCCTACAACAATTAAACTTTTCGGAAGTTTTTCAAGAGTCATGGCTTCACTACTTGTTATAATGCTTTTTCTATCCACAGGTATATTCGGTAAAAATCGTGGTCTTGCACCTGTTGCCACAATAATGTTTTCGGCTGTAATTTCTTCTTTATTTCCGTTTTCAAATGATACTTCTACTTTATTGTTAGAAATAAGTTTTCCAAATCCTTTTATTCTTTCTATCTTATTTTTCTTTATAAGCAATTCCACATTTTTGCTTATTCTTTCTGCAATACCCCTACTTCTTTTAATAATTTTATTAAAATCAAAACTTAAACCTTCAACTTTTAATCCAAATTCCTCAGAATTATTTTTTAAGTTATCATAATGTTCTGCATTTTTTAATAAAGATTTTGTAGGAATACATCCCCAGTTAAGGCAAACTCCGCCCAAATTATCTTTATCAATAACAACCGTTTTAAAACCCAATTGCGAAGCTCTTATTGCCGCCACGTAACCTCCCGGTCCGCCTCCTAAAACTGCAATATCAAAATGTTTAGACATAATATCCCTTTTTAATATGATAATATAAATTTAACTCTAAAATTGTCTTTAAAGTTTAATACGTTACGATAAAACTATTAAAACTACGCCCGTAAACATAATTACGGCACCTAACAAACGTTCTTTTATACCTTCTTCATTTAAAAAGTAATAGCCGAAAAACACCGATATTAAACCGCTAAGTCTTTTTAATGCAATAACATAAGCAACAAGCGTTAAAGATAGTGCAACCATATGAAAAATAAACGAACTTACTGCAAGAGCACTTATAGTTAACAGACTCTTTTTATTTTCAAAAATCATATTTTTATTAAATCTTTTTTTATATGCAATCAATAAAGTCATTAAACTAAATACAACAATATTAATAAAAATTAAGTGTTGATATACTGATGAACTTTTAATTGAAATTTTATCAAAATTTGCAGATATACTCCAAATAAAAGCAACAAACAACATATACTTTGTCCCTTTATCTTTAAATAAGGATTTAAATGGTGTAAAAATACCGTTCTTTACTGATTTGAAGTTTAAAAGATATGAACCCGTAACAATTAAAATTATTCCAAGTAATCCATAAAAATTGGGAAACTCGCCTATTAGTATTGGTGATGTAAGCAACATAAATAAGGGAGTAAAACTTAACATGGGCATAACTGCTGAAATATTGCCGCACGAAAGAGCTTTATTATAAAAAATTGTTGCTGTTAAATTTATTATTCCGGAAATAATTACCGCAGTCCAAAATTCTAAACTAAACTTAAGTTCGATAAAAAAAACACCGGGAACAAAAAGGAAAAAAGGTAATAAATAATTAAACCAAGCAATTATTATCGGATCAACTTTTTCACTCGTTTTTTTACTAATTAAACTTCTTATTGCTTCGCTTAACGGATTTAATAATGCAAAAACTATCCACATATTTTAATTCTTTCTAATATATAAAGTTATAAAAACCAATTACTTATACTAAAATAAACTTTTTTTTGTAATTAAAAATTCTCTTCTTTAATCTTATTTAATTTTCCCCTCTTGTTTTTAATTCAATTTTTCAATATTTTCAAAATTCAATAAAAACATGCAAAGAGAAAATTATGAGCATAAATTTTAATTTATGTCAAGAGTTTATCGACACTATTCAGATAGGAATATATTCGTTAGACTTAGAGGGTAATATTTTATATATAAATAACTTCCTGAAAAACTTATCTGAGAATAAAAAATTTGACATTGATAAAATAATTTCAAACAAATCAATTATTGAAAAAATTAAAAGAGGAATTGCTGCCGATAACGAAACAACTGATTGGATAGGAGATTTTAATGTATGCTTAAAAAATACCTGGAAAATTATTAAAGTCGGTGATGATAGCATTATACAAGGAACAATTGAAGATATAACAGATTTTCAACGAAATCAAAAAAAATTAGAATACAGTGAAAACAAATTTAGAGAATTATTTAATACAATGGCTCAAGGGGTTGTCTATCAAGATAAAGCAGGAAATATTTTTGACGCAAACCCGGCAGCTTTAAAAATTCTCGGTTTATCAATGGATCAATTACAAAACAGAACTTCAAAAGATCCGGAATGGAAAACAATACACGAAGACGGTTCCGAGTATCCCGGAGAAGATCATCCCGCAATGTACAGTTTAAGAACGGGAAATCCGTTATATGGTGTTTTAATGGGCGTTTATAATCCTCAAAAAAAAGGAATTGTTTGGATTTTAGTCAGTTCAATACCTCGTTTGTTTAATGATTTAGGAAAAGCAGAAGAAGTGTTTGTAACTTTTGAAGATATTACTGATTTGCGAAATTGGCAGATAGCTTTAGCACGTAGTGAAGAACGTTACCGAAAACTACTAAACTCTGCAACTGATATAATATTTTTAAAAGATAGCAATTATAGATATTTAATGATTAACACTGCTTATGAAGAGAGATCGGAAGAGCACACGTCTGAACTCCAGTCACCGTACGTAATCTC
>CALGLM010000145.1 GCA_937930275.1 uncultured Ignavibacteria bacterium | reverse complement strand
CTAACTTTAGCAGAAGGATTTTATGATAAAATTCTATTGTATAGGAGAGTTAGCAACGGAGAATTGAAAGAAGCAGAATATAAAAAAGCCAAAATCAGTTTTTGGCAAAACGATATTGATAAAACTTTAAGTAAACTGCAAAATGTTATTAAAGATTTAAATGAAAACATAGCAAATGATGCACTAAGTTTATTAATTACAATAAATTCATTAAAAAACGATTCGTTAAGTCTTCTAAATTATGCCAAAGCCGACTATTTGGCAAATAGGAGAGAATATAGTGCTGCCGCAGAAATTTTTTTAAGTTTAACCGCAACCGAAGATGTTGTATATCAGAAGAATTTAGCTTTGTACAGTTATTCTAATATGTTAATTGCATTAGATGACTATAAAAAAGCTATAAATTTTCTTGAGAACTTGAGTAATAACGAAAATATGAATATCTTTGTAGATAAGTCTTTATTTTTATTGGCAAATTTATACCAATATGGTCTAAAAGATCTGAAAAATGCGGGATTGTGCTATCAAAAGTTATTGGAAAAATATCCAAATTCGCTTTTTTTAGATAAAGCAAGAAATTTTTTAAGTAATAATAAATAATTAAGAAAAAATATGAGTACAAACAAAACTACAAAACAGATAAAATGTTCATTTTGCGGAAGAGAATCAAACGAAGTATCAAGTTTAATTGCAGGACCGGATGTTTATATTTGTGATATTTGCGTTAAAGCAAGTGTTGATATAATTAAAAATAATATGGCTGCAGTTAGCGATAAAGGTTCAAATGATTCGGAATATCTAACCCCCAATCAACTAAAAAAAAGTTTGGATGAGTATGTAATAGGTCAAGATAGGGCTAAAAAAGTTTTATCTGTTGCAGTGTATAATCATTATAAACGAATAAATTCTCATACAATGTTGTACGACTTGGATGATGTAGAAATTGAAAAAAGTAATATACTTTTAATGGGTCCTACCGGTGTTGGTAAAACATTGCTTGCACAAACTTTGGCAAGAATACTGGACGTACCTTTTGCTATTGCAGATGCAACAACTTTAACAGAAGCCGGATATGTAGGAGATGATGTAGAGACTGTTTTAGTAAGACTTTTACAAGCAGCAAATTATGATTTGGAAAGAGCACAAAAAGGAATTGTTTATATTGACGAAATAGATAAAATTGCACGAAAAAGCGAAAGCACTTCTATTACGCGAGATGTATCGGGCG
Source organism: uncultured Ignavibacteria bacterium (assembly GCA_937930275.1). Lineage (GTDB taxonomy): Bacteria > Bacteroidota > Ignavibacteria > Ignavibacteriales > Melioribacteraceae > JAEXOD01. The sequence goes on along the minus strand of CALGLM010000145.1, from coordinate 1,060 downwards.
AAGGAGTGCAACAAGCATTATTGAAAATTTTAGAAGGAACAGTTGCGGGTGTACCGCCTAAAGGAGGACGTAAACATCCCGAACAAAATTTAATTAATATTAATACAAAGAATATCTTGTTTATAGTCGGTGGTGCTTTTGACGGCATCGAGCCTATTATTGCAAGCAGAATAAATAAAAACTCGTTTGGCTTTACAAGCGAAATTGACGGTAAAAAAGTTTCTAAAGAAGATTTAATGCAGTTAACCCAGCCGGAAGACTTATTGCGTTTTGGGTTAATTCCAGAATTAATAGGACGTTTACCCGTTATTGCTCCCCTACAACCGTTAAATGAAGAAGCGTTTAAGAATATTTTAACTCAACCCAAAAACGCAATTATTAAACAGTATCAAAAGTTATTTAAACTTGAAGGTGTTGAATTGCAATTTGACCAATTTGCCTTGGAAGAAATTGTAAAAATGGCTATGGCTCGTAAAACAGGGGCTCGAGCTTTACGCTCGATTGTTGAAGATATTTTGCTTGATATTATGTACGAATTGCCAAGCATGGAAAATGTTAGCAAATGTCTTATAACAAAAGATGTTGTTTTGGGTACCGGTGACCCGTTATATTTTTTTGAAGATAGGAAAATTGCGTAAGCGGGTATTGATTTGCGTGAGTTAGTAATGAGAATTTATTTGTTACAATAATATCAATTCTCCGAATCTAAAAAAGGATTTATAACACACTGCTTTGAGTATATTTATATTCTGCCTTTAACATTCAATATTCTTCGGAACTAAGATTTGTGTGATTTTTTGGGGGCTATGATATGAAGTGACCAAATATCCACTGCAGGGTTTTATATCCTTTACGCTTGTTTGTTATTTTAATTTCAACACACTAAGTTAAAAAGCAGTTTTATAGTTCGGGGCTAATACATTCTTCAATACTCATTCTTTAAGATGTCGCATACTATGATTCTTTGGTTTATTATAATTTTTTGGGGGAATTTTAATTTACTACGCAACGACTTCTTCTCAAAATTGTTTCGGTATCATTTTTAATGCTGTAATTCGCT
>CALGLM010000144.1 GCA_937930275.1 uncultured Ignavibacteria bacterium | reverse complement strand
GTTAATGTTTAAATCTTTTCCGGTTAAATTTTTAGTCTTCACCTCAAATTGCATTCCGTTTTCGTCAATAGGTCTGCATTCGGTAAACAGATATTTATAGCTAATTCCTAAATTAGAATTATATAAACGAATATCGGCTTTATTAAAATCGCCCGGAGGTGCCAAAATATCTTCGTTATCAAAGGTATTTAACGAGCTTTCTTTTAAATTAATTCCGATATTGCCTATTATATTATCCGCATCTTTTAATTGCATAGTAATATCGTTTCCCGCAACTTTTAATAAACTACCGGATGTTGTTCCCGAAGGACTGTAAGGTATTTTTAATTCGGTATTATTAGAAGCGTTATAAAAAGCATAACCTTCATAAGGAAGCATATAAGAATTTGGATAAATCCAACCGGCAGCATACGAGTAAATAATTGCATTACTTGTTATTCCGTTTAGCTGAATAATTTTTGACCAGCTTGATGCTTTTTCAAACGGATTAGAAATTAAATTCCATCCCGGTTTAATTGTAATTCTTGCAAAGTTTGTATCATTAATTGATTTTGTTGCAATACTACTTGTAACCGAAAAGTTGTTTCGTGATATCACCCAAAATGCATTACCGGGTTTAAAATTAAACATATCACTTCCGTCATACTCAACATAAAAATCCTTATCGTTTCCGTTATCATAAAAAGCTTTCCAATCATCTTTATATGTACCTGGGATTATTTGACCGATAGGCATATTATTATCACCGGGTAAAGATATTATTTTATAAGATGCGATATCTTCGGCATCTTCAAACGTAAAAGTTTTTTCCAGTTTAATAATTTCCGGATATTTAAATGTCGTGAACTTAGTATCACTAATATCATACACCGTTGCATCCATTGATGCACTAACTCGCACTTTACATTGAGTTGAAGGGTTACCGGTAGTTATCCAGCTATATTTATTTAATGATGCAGAAGTGCTTCCCGTAATAGGATTCCAAGTTGACCCGTTGTTTGTGGTTATTTCTATTTTAACATTGTCAATATCGTTGCTAATCCATTCAACATCATTATAAACACCAAGCTGGTACTCTTCACCGCCGTTCGGTTTAATTAGTTTTACGTTTGGTTGATAAATAGTAAATATTGCATCGCTTTCATCAAAAGCGGTAACAAAATTTGCATCAATTACTCTAACTTTACAATTAGTAGAAGGAACTGAACCCGGAACAGTCCAATTATAAGCTTTTGAACTTGCGGTTGCGTTAGCCGTAATTGTATTCCAGCCAACTCCGCCGTCAATAGAATACTCAATTTTTACAATAGCAACATCACTGCATTGCCATGTAATAAAATGATTTGTCCCTGCTCTCCAATACTCCCCACCGTTTGGAGAAGTTAATTTAATTCCTGAAGTGGAAATAGTAAATTTTTCGGGACTAACAGAATTAACATTAGGGTCTTCAAAATCACTTACTTTTATTCTGCAATTTTCTGAAACCGTATTAGGAACGCTCCAAACATAAGTACCTGCAACGGCAGCAACTTCGGTTGCTATACGTATCCAAGTCGCTCCGTCATCTATTGAGTAATCAATATTTACGGCTTG
>CALGLM010000143.1 GCA_937930275.1 uncultured Ignavibacteria bacterium | reverse complement strand
TAAACTTAAATTATTCCATTCTTTGTATGCTTGCTGTTTATGAGGAGGAATAGGATAATGTATTAACGTTTGTACACCATTATCAGTTAAATATTGTCGCAATTTATCTCGGTTTTCGGTTCTAATTACAAATAAATGCCAAACATGCGCGTAATAATTTTGAATTTTGAATTTTGAATTTTGAATTAAATTATTTTGCGGTAGAACAATTTTTGAATTCTTAATATTTGAGCAGTAATATTCTGCAATTTCTCTTCTTCTTTTATTTTCGTTATCCAAATACTTTAGTTTTACATTTAACAAAGCAGCTTGAATTTCGTCAAGTCTGCTGTTAAAACCTTTATATAAGTTATAATATTTTTGATGTGAACCGTAATTTCTAAGTGCTTTAATAGTTTCCGCTAATTCATCATTATTTGTGGTAACTGCTCCGCCGTCTCCCAAAGCTCCTAAGTTTTTACCCGGATAAAAACTAAATCCCGCTGCGTCACCTAAATTACCGGTTCTTTTCTCTTTGTAAATTGCCCCGTGTGCTTGTGCACTATCTTCAATAACTAACAAATTATTTTTTTTGCAATATCATTTACTTCATCCATTTCGGCAACTTTACCGTATAAATGAACCGGCATTATAGCTTTTGTTCTATTTGTTATTTTACTTTCAACTAACTTAGGATTGATATTGTATGTATTAATATCAGGTTCTACCAAAATGGGTTTTAATCTATTATGTGATATTGATAAAATTGTTGCAATATATGTATTTGAAGGAACAATAATTTCATCACCTTCATCAATTTTACCCAACTCCATATAAGCACGTAAAATTAATATTAAAGCATCTAATCCGTTAGCAACGCCGATACAATGCTTTACACCGCAAAAAACAGCAAAGTTTTTTTCAAAGTTATTAACTTCTTTACCTAATATGTAATATCCGGAAGAAAGGAATTTATTAAATTCCTCTGCAAATTCGGTTTCATACAGCTTGTTAACTTGATTTAAGTCTAAGAATTTAATCATAGAACATCCAAAATTACTTTATAGCTGTCAACACCACTCAAAATAATTTTATTACCTCTTTTTTCATAGTATTTAGCATCGATTTTTTCATTAATTAATTCAGATTTCGTTAAATAATGACCATTTAGCATTGGA
>CALGLM010000142.1 GCA_937930275.1 uncultured Ignavibacteria bacterium | reverse complement strand
CCCAAAAGCATACGAATTATAAAACCGCCGTTAGTTTGGTTTTTTGTTTTTGTAATTATAAAAAACAATAAATAGTTGCTACCGGCATAAATTAGCCAACCTGCAATCTGAAATAACCAAAAATTGAATTTTTCTTTTATCAGGTTATTCATTTTCAACTAACTCTTGGTTATATGTAAGTCTTATAAATTTATCTGTTTCTTCAATATTATTATTAAAATCACTTAAGTTAATTTTATTATCAAATAATAAATCTTCAAAATTATAATTAATCGCTTCTTTAGCATTTAACAAAGATTTATTTATTATAATAGTAATTACTAAAGTATTTCCGTTTTCCTTTAATTTTAAAGTTAAACTATTATACGCATAATTAATTTCTTCAAGTAAATCAACAATATTGCTAACACAATTAAATAACGATTTTTGTTTAATCACTTTTTCTTTTCCGGTATGTGAAATATCGAAATAAAAGAATATAGGTTTTTCCGATATGGCTTTATACAATTCAAAATATGATTGTAATATTTCAATTTCATTTTTTATTAAAAATACGTTTTTTTTAAGGTTGTTTAATACTGCACGCAATAAATCAGATAAAGAATTAATAAGGTTTTCGGATAACTTTGGATTTATATCTAAGTTAGTTTTTATTAACTCCAATGATTTTTTAATTAAATTAGGTTTAAGTTTATTTTGAAGGGTTACTAACTTTAAATTTTCAAGTTTCTCGTTAAATTTAATTTCACTATTTGTTTCTTCGTTAAATTTAATTGTTAATGCAATAATAAAATATAATATACTATACATTATTAAAGTAAAAGACTCGAAAAAAGAATAATCGAGTATTAAACTAAAGTTTAAATAATTTTTATTTTGCGGGTTTAGTGCAATACTAACCACTATAAAATATGTTAAAATCCACAAAAAGGAGAATAGAATTGAGAATAAAAATATATTAAAAATAACGTAAAGTAAACTTTTATTTAATAGTTTAATTTTTGAATAGATTTTATATAAGAAATAAGAAAATAAGCCGCCAAAAACTGTATAGATAAAAACATCAGTAAACAGGATAAAACTTATTTTGTTAACGTAATTAAACTCAACGTTAAACTTATACAAAAAAAATATAGACCAACCTGCAAAGTGTAATTTTTTAAAGGTCAGTATTTTATTAAACTTTAAAGTCATTAGTAATAAACTACATAATTTAATTATCAGCTAAAATAACAAATTAAAATTATCTAATAAATTTTTTTCGCTAAGCGGTAAATTTTTTCGCTAAGCGGAAACATAATTTATTTGATTACCGCTAAAAGTTGCAATAAACCGTTAAAAGATTTTGATTTTCGACTTAAATAAAATGCTTATAAATTTAGCTCATTAATTTATCTTTTTCAATAAAAAGTAGGAAAAGCGATGAAAAAAATATTTGGATTAATATTAGTACTTGCAATAGTAATAGGTGTGGGATTTATTAGCTTGAGTAATAAAAATACACGAGGTAACAAAGGAGACGTGAAAATATTAGCCGTAATTGCAAAAAATTATGGTGCAAATTTTAATCTTTTATTAGATGATTTTAATGCATTAGGATATAAAACTGTTCTAACGGGGATTACAAAAAAAATAAGTTCTTGTCCTTGGGCTACAGGAATGGGTTTACCTGAACTAACTGTTGATTCACTTATATCAGAAGATCGGAAGAGCGTCGTGTAGGGAAAGAGTGTAGATCTCGGTGGTC
>CALGLM010000141.1 GCA_937930275.1 uncultured Ignavibacteria bacterium | reverse complement strand
AAAGGATTTTATCGGTCAAGTTGGTTTGGTAATTTGCGGTATAGCCAAACCGCATTCGTTTATTTCTGCCCTTGAAACTTTAGGAATTGACGTAAGTAACAAACTAAACTTTGTTGACCATAAAGATTATGATTTAAAAGAGATTAGTTTAATAAGAAAAAAGTTTTACGAAACAAATTCGTACTCGGTAATTACTACGCAAAAAGATGCGGTCAAACTTAAAAAATTTAGCCGCGAGCTTGATGATATAGATATTTATTATTTGCACATTGATTTAGTGCCCGATGATAAAGAAAATTTTGATAAAAAAGTTTTAAATATATTAAATAACATTCATTAATTAAACAGTCGGAGGAAAAACTTATGGCAGCAAAAACGCCAAAGTATGTTTATTTTTTCGGTGGTAAAAAAGCCGAAGGTAAGGCAGACATGAAAAACCTATTAGGCGGAAAAGGTGCAAACCTTGCCGAAATGGTTAACATTGGCTTACCGGTACCAGCAGGATTTACCATTACAACCGAAGTTTGTACTTATTACTACGCAAACAAACAAAAATATCCTAAAGAATTAGAAAATCAAATGTTGACGGCATTAGCCAAAGTTGAAAAAGAAATGGGAGCTAAATTTGGTGACCCTAAAAATCCTTTATTGGTTTCGGTACGTAGCGGTGCTCGTGCATCAATGCCCGGAATGATGGATACTATTTTGAACTTAGGCTTAAACGATAAAACAGTTGTTGGCTTAATTGAAAAAACAAAAAATCCAAGATTTGCTTACGATTCATATCGTCGTTTTGTAGCTATGTACGGCGATGTAGTTTTAGGTTTAAAACCACAAACAAAACATGACGTAGATCCTTTTGAAGAAATTTTAGAAGAAAAGAAAAAAGCACGCGGTGTTGAAAAAGATACAGATTTAACCGCCGATGATTTGAAAGAATTAGTTGCAGAATTTAAAGCAGCTATTAAACAAAGATTGGGTGTTAGTTTTCCTGAAGATCCTAAAAAACAATTACAGGGAGCTATTGGTGCCGTATTTGGTAGCTGGATGAACGAAAGAGCTATTGTTTACAGAAAATTGAACGACATTCCCGCAGAATGGGGAACCGCAGTAAACGTTCAATCAATGGTATTTGGTAACATGGGTGAAGATAGCGGTACGGGTGTTGCTTTTACTCGTGACGCTGCAAGCGGCGAAAACTATTTTTACGGCGAATATTTATTTAACGCACAAGGTGAAGACGTTGTTGCCGGTATTCGTACACCGTTAAAAATAGAGACACTACAGAAAGAAAATGCCAGAATTTACAAAGAACTTATTGGAGTTCGTAATATTTTGGAAAAACACTACAAAGACATGATGGATATCGAATTTACAATTCAACAAGGTAAATTATGGATGTTACAATGTCGTGTCGGAAAACGTACCGGTTTTGCTGCAGTAAAAATTGCGGTTGATATGGTTCGTGAAAAATTAATTAGCAAAGAAGAAGCATTAATGCGTATCGATCCGGATCAGTTAAACCAATTATTACGTCCTATTTTCGATCCTAAAGAAAAAGATTCTGCCGTAAAATCAGGCCGTTTATTAACAAAAGGTTTAAATGCAGGACCGGGAGCAGCAAGCGGTAAAGTTGCTTTTAGCGCACAAGAAGCTGAAGAAATGGCTGCAAAAGGCGAAAAAGTAATATTAGTACGTATTGAAACATCACCTGAAGATATTAAAGGTATGAATGCTGCCGAAGGTATTTTAACAGCTCGCGGCGGTATGACTTCGCACGCTGCTTTAGTTGCACGTCAAATGGGTAAAGTTTGCGTTGCCGGCTGCGGTAAATTAAATATCGACTATAAAAAATGCGAAATGCGTGTTGAAGGTAACGATTCTTTCTTAATTAAAGAAGGTGATTACATTTCTATTGACGGTTCGACAGGTGAAGTTATTGAAGGTAAATTATTAACTAAACCTTCCGAAGTTATACAGGTTCTTATTACAAAAGAAATGAAACCTCAACAATCCAAAGTTTACCAAACATACAAAGATTTGATGAACTGGGCTGACGAAGTTAGAAAATTAAGAGTTAGAACAAATGCCGACCAACCGGATCAATCTGCCGCTGCTATTGCTTTTGGTGCAGAAGGTATAGGCTTATGCCGTACAGAACATATGTTCTTTGGCGGTGATAGAATTCTTTACGTTCGTGAAATGATTTTAAGTGATTCCGTTGAAGGAAGAAAAAATGCTTTAGCTAAATTATTACCTTACCAAAGAGAAGACTTTGCAGGTATATTTAAAGTTATGGCAGGCAAACCGGTAACAATACGTACATTAGATCCTCCGTTACACGAGTTTTTACCTCACGAAGCAAAAGAACAAGAAGAAGTTGCAAAATTATTAGGAATAACCGTAGCAAAAGTTAAAGAAAAAATTGAAGGGATGAAAGAATTTAACCCTATGCTTGGTTTCCGCGGTTGCCGTTTAGGTATCAGCTATCCAGAAATTACCGAAATGCAGGCACGTGCTATTTTTGAAGCAGCTTGTGACGTAGCTAAAAAGAAAATAAAAGTATATCCCGAAATAATGATTCCTTTAGTAGGTCATGTTGCAGAATTAAAACTTCAGGAAAAAATTGTACG
>CALGLM010000140.1 GCA_937930275.1 uncultured Ignavibacteria bacterium | reverse complement strand
ATTCTAAAAAAAAGAAATACCGAAAGCAGAGCCGTTACTTATGATTATGTAAATAGTCTTGGCAGAGAGGAAGCGAGAGAGCTATTTAAAAACAAGGTAGTTTATATTTATCATAACCATATAGATGCAATAGGGGATGACAGAAACACCGAAAAACAGACGGTTGATGCCGTTAGAAAAACAATTAAAGATTTAACAATACTAATTAAAAAAATACATTCTTCTTATAATGTTGCACGCATAATAGTTACTGCAGACCATGGGTTTTTATATAATCATAGCGATTTACCCGAAGCGATGTATGAAAAGTTGCCGGATAGCGAAGCATTGGTAAACCATAATAGGTATTCGGTATTTTCAAAAAGAGTTGATACCGAAAGTTATATTTTTGAAATGTCCAAGTGCTCTAATATTAAAACGAATAACTATATAACAATACCAAAAGCTATTAACCGATATAAAAGACAAGGACACGGAGCGCTATTTGTACATGGTGGGGCATCGGTTCAAGAGTTAATAATTCCGATAATAGAAAGTATTAAAAAAAGAGAAGAAGTAACCGAAGTTGTTCCTTTTAAGATAATTAATCAAAAACTTACAATAGTATCAAGCTCATTAAAAGTAACTATATTACAAGAAAGAGCATTAGACGAAGGATATCGAGAAGTAGAAATAAACGTAGGAATTTATGACGAATTTGGCAAACTTGTATCAAACGAACAATTTATTATGCTCGATTCTGTTTCTCAAACTCCGACCGATAGAACAACAGAAATCTTGTTAAATTTACAGTACGGTATAAATAGAAACAGCCAATTATTCTTAATGATATATGACCATAAAAAGGATATAAATAAAACATTTCCTTTGGTAAAATTACCCGTAGTTAATCAAACATTAATTGAACCGGAATTTTAATGGATTTTCAAGAAAAAATTAATAAATATTTTGAAGGAAAAGTAGTAAGAAAAGACTTGGCAAAGATAATAAAAGGGAATGCGGTTGTACCGAGTTATGTTTTAGAGTATTTATTGGGACAGCATTGTGCTTCTTCGGATGTAGAAATAATAAATCATGGGTTAGATAAAGTAAAAACTATAATTCGAGATCATTTTGTTAATAGGGACGAAGCGGAATTTATAAAATCTATTATCCGCGAAAAAGGGAAATTCAAAGTAATAGATAAAGTTTCGGCGGTACTAAACGAAAAAAAAGACGTTTACGAGGCATCATTTAGCAATTTAGGTATAAAACGAATAATAATTAGCTCTCAACTGATAAAACAGCACAAAAAAATTCTTGCCGGAGGTGTTTGGTCAATAATTACATTAGAGTATTTCCATAATCCCGATGAGGAAAGTGTTCCTTGGTTAATTGTTGAGTTAAAGCCCATACAGATATCGAAAGTCGATTTAGAAGAATATGTTGCATTGCGAGAAGAATTTACAAAAGATGAATGGATTGATTTGCTTATTCAAAGTATCGGTTTTGTACCAAGCCGATTTACTTTTAGAAGTAAGCTAATTCAATTAAGTCGATTAATCCCTTTTTGTGAAAATAATTATAATTATATTGAACTTGGACCAAAGGGAACGGGTAAATCGCATATATTTTCCGAATTATCTCCGCACGGTATATTAATATCGGGAGGCGAAGTTACGGCTCCTAAACTATTTGTTAACAATACTACGGGTCAAATAGGCCTTGTCGGTTTTTGGGATGTAATAACCTTTGACGAATTTGCCGGAAGCAATAAGACGGTTGATAGAAAATTAGTTGATATAATGAAAAATTACATGGCAAATAAGACATTTTCGCGCGGTACTGATGTAATGGGAGCTACAGGATCGTTTGTATTTGTCGGTAATACGGAGCACTCCGTTGCTTTCATGATAAAGAATGCACATCTATTTATCTCATTGCCAAAAACATATATTGACAGTGCGTTTTTAGATAGAATACATACGTATGTACCGGGCTGGGAAGTTGATAAATTACGCGGTGAAATGTTTACTTCGGGTTACGGTTTTATTGTTGATTACCTTGCCGAAATATTAAAAGAATTAAGAAAAGACGATTTTTCGCAATTATTAAACGAGTTTGTCGAATTAGACAAGTCAATAACAACACGAGACAGAGACGGAATATTAAAAACATTTTCCGGTTTGGCTAAAATAATATATCCTTCCGGTAAATTAAAATATGATGAAGCAATTGAATTAATTAATTTTGCAATAGAAGGGCGAAAAAGAGTAAAGGATCAGTTATTAATTATTGATGATACTTTTGAAAAAGTTAATTTTGGGTATTTGGATAGGAGCAGTAACAAAATTGTTAAAATAGATACTTTGGAAAATAAAAAATACAAGCTAGAAACAGAACTTGAATTAATAG
>CALGLM010000139.1 GCA_937930275.1 uncultured Ignavibacteria bacterium | reverse complement strand
AAATAAAGCGGTTACAGCCGTTTTAGGTGAAGCCGGAAAATTGGTTTATATGATTATTGACAATCCGGACGAGTCCGAGAAATTTGAAAGCCAAAACGGTGTTCCGATATCTTTGGCTGATTTACAACCTGTTGAGCAAATACAACAAGATAACAATTCGTTTACAAGTATTACGTCAAGTTCTTACCCCGAAGAGGATTTTAATTATAGCAATAATCTTCAGCCAAAATATCAGTTCGAAAATTTTATAAAAGGCGAAAGTAATCAATTAGCCCGCGCTGCGGCTTTTGCAATTAGTGAAAATCCGGGAGAGACATCTTTTAACCCTCTATTTATTTATGGGGGGGTAGGTTTAGGTAAAACGCACTTAATGCAAGCTATCGGAAATAGAATTTTAGCTAAAAATCCAAATAAAAAAGTGCTTTACATGTCCTCAAGTGATTTTTCGGCAAAATTTATTGATGCAATTTTAGTTAATAAGTTAAATGAATTTTCAAATTTTTATCAAAGACTGGATGTTCTTATAATAGACGATATTCAGTTTTTAATGAATAAAGAGAAAACACAGGATTTGTTTTTCCATATATTTAATTCGCTGCATCAATTAAATAAACAAATTATTTTAAGTAGCGATAAACCGCCAAAAGATTTAAACGGAATGAACGAAAGATTAATTTCTCGTTTTCAATGGGGTTTATCGGCAGATATTCAGCCACCGGATTTTGAAACAAGAATGGCTATATTAAAAAATAAAGGTGATAAATTCGGAATTCATTTAGAACACGGAATGTTGGAGTATATTGCCTATAATATAACTTCAAATATTCGCGAACTTGAAGGATGTTTGATTAAAATTTTAGCAAGCAAGTCTTTAAGCGATAAAGAAATTGAAATGAATTTAGTTAAAAAAATTGTTAAAGATGTTTCAACTACTAAGCAAGTTAATGTTTCAATTGACCAGATTACAAAAGCTGTTTGTGAATTTCTAAAAGTTGAAGAAAATAAAGTAAGAGAAAAAAACAGAAGAAAAGAAGTTGTTTTAGCAAGACAAATTGCAATGTATTTGGCAAAAGAAATTACTAAATCTTCTTTAAAAACTATTGGATTACATTTCGGAGGTCGTGACCACTCGACTGTAATACATAGTTGCGATTCGGTTAATCAGATGATTCAAGAAGATAATACAATTAAAGAAATTGTTGATACATTAAAAAATAAAATTGAATTAGGTACTACTTAATGATTAAAACTTTACTGTTAATATTAGTAGTAAATTCGCTTTATTTATATGGACAAAATACCCTTAAATGGGAAAAATTTGTTTCTGGAGTTGAATATTTAAATACGGGTGAAGAGGGAGATAACATTTTTATTGGGTACGGGGGTTGGAGTACTAAGCCCTATGCCGTACAATTTTGGTGTGAAAAACTTTATAATGCCGAATTAAATAAACTCGGAGTTGTTAAAATTTTTTCGGTTAAAGGTCCCGATAGTCCGTGTTACGATGAAAAAGAAATAGCAGATAGTTTAATGGCTTTGAAGCTGATTGAAATGTGTAGTAGTAATAAAATTCAAAATATTATTGTTGCTGCTCATTCAAGCGGTGCTTTTGTAGCGCACAATCTTTTTCAATATTTGTTTGGCAAAGTTAAATTGGATGTTAGTGAATTGCTTAAAGATAAAATTATATATTTTAATTTAGACGGAGGAATTGGCAGCAATGATTGCGGTGCTCCTCTGGATTCAAATATTGCGTCTAAATTAAATCGTATATACGCTGTTTATGCTTACGATTCATTAAGCAATAAATATTCATCGAATTATGAAACAATGATTTTGTTGGGTCACAAATTTACTAATTCGGAAGAAATTAAAGTTAATGTTGCAGGTTGCGGTTGCATAGGCAAATGGTGTTTACATGATGCATTAATAACAAAACTTCCGTATAATCCCGAAAAATTTGATTTGATAAATGACTACGGGGGTATAAATGATAAACATCCCGTACAAACAGACTATTTGAAAGTATTAAAAATAAAAAAGCCGAATTAATCGGCTTTTTAAATGAATAATTAATCTATTTTAATAAAAGCATTTTTTTAGTTTTATTAACTCCGTTTACTGAAAATTGGTATAGATAAACACCTGACGAAACTCCATTTCCTTTGTGATTTTTACCATTCCATGTTACCGAATATTTACCTGAATTTAGCACTTCATTTACAAGTTCGCAAACAATACTTCCCGTAATATCATAAATTGCTAATTTAACATTAGAAGTTATTGGTAGAGAAAATGAGATTGTTGTTGAAGGATTGAAAGGATTCGGGAAGTTTTGATACAATTCAAATTCGGTTGGTAAACTGACGTAATTTTCTTCAACTCTAACCTCTGATATTCCGCCATTATCCGTAAATAAAACGGCATTATCTGTTATTACCCATCCTTTTATCGGAGTAATAAAAAATAATGAATTAGAAGATATATTTAAATTTTGTATCCATGAAGAACCGCCCGTGTTGGTTTTATAAATACCGTTTGGACTTGCAAACCACCCGGTATAGAGGTCAGTAAAGTAAAAATCTTTAATATAAACAGTTGAATTATTGTACAAAGTATTTATGGTGATACCTCCGTCAACACTTTTAAGCAAATAAGAATCGTTTTGAATAACAATAGTAGAAGAATCAAAGCATGCAATTTTTTTAAATTCTCCTTGTATAGAACCGGCATAAACAATTTCCCAAAGTAAACCGCTATTTAATGTTCGTAAAATAATATTTTTGCCGGTAAGGGGACCGTATGTTGATTTACCGACAGCATACCCAACTTGGCTATTATAAAAAATCACATCATTTAAATGCGCAGAAGTTGTTGAGTTTTGCATGCCCCAAGTTTCACCTCCGTCTAATGTTTGCATAATTAAACCATTTGTTCCAACTATCCAGCCAAATGAAGTATCTGCAAAAAAAATCGAGTTAAGGTTTTCAGAAATCCCCAAAGATATAGATTCCCAAGATTTTCCGGCATCAGTTGTCCTTAAAAATTTTGTATTTAAGTTAAAACCACCCACTGCAAATCCAATTAGCGGATTCTTAAAATATACGTCGTTTATATTATTTAGCAAATTACTTTCATAGTATTTCCATTTTTTACCATCAGTTGAATGAATAATACCATTATCTTGTAATCCCCATATGTTAAGAGGAGAGGATAGCGCAAATATTTTATTTGTAGGTGAAGTGGGTGTGGTATTAAACCAATCATCCCCACTGTTCGTAGTTTTTCCTATACAACCAGAAGAACTTGCATACCAACCAATTGTATTAGAATGAAAAAACACTTTATTAATATTAAAATCTGAAAATTCTTTTTTTAATGTCCAAGTATCACCATTATCGTTACTTTTATATAATTTTCCGTTTCCAATGGCATACCAAATTGATGAACCTGAATAAGTTAAAGAACGAAGTCCGGTTCCGGTATTATGTTTAATTATCCAAGTTGTACCGCTATTTGTTGTTACTAATATTGATCCTGCAACACCAATGGCTATTCCGTCCAATTCGTTTCTAAATTTTATATCGAAAATTCCTTCATTAGTCCCGGTACTTTGTTGTGTCCAAGTTGTTCCGCCATTTATTGTATTATATATTTTTCCCGCAGCTCCAACAATATACCCGTTAGTTACGGAAGTAAAATAAGCAGCGTATATTACTTCAGAAAACTCATTTGAAATCTAAGTATCTCCTCCGTCTGTTGTTTTAAGAAGAACACCGACATACGGAGAACCATTAATATTGCCTAAATAGCCAATCACCCAACCTATATTTGAATCAATAAAAAATGCATTTGTAAAATGTAAAAATTGCAAAGGGGAAAGAGGATATCCGCAGTCTATTGTTTTCCATGAGTTGCCCGAGCTTGTAGTTCTTAATATTGTTTTTTTTGAAGCAACGAACCAGCCGTTTTGAGAATCAGTAAAAAATAATGTGCCTCCTCCGGTATATGGTTCATAGTTTATACCGGAATTAAGATTTTCCCAACTTTCTCCGCCATCCTCAGTTTTAAAAATTGTAAATCCTTCTCCTGCAGCATATCCTGTATTATTATTGATGAAATAAATATCACTAAAAGAACGGATGCTTTGAACCGACCAACCCTGCTCGGCAAATTGATTGTCAAATACTAAAAAAGTTAAAAATAGTAAAATTAGTCTTTTCATTTTTTTCCTCAATTTAGTTTTAAATACACCTAAAACCGCATTATGGGGAATAATTAACGGCTATATGAGGGTGCTAAAAAATGAATATACTTTAAATATATTTAAATAACAAGATAAATCGGTATAATTTAAGCCAAAATTAAGATTTTAATAAAAGTTTTGTTGGTTTTATATAAAAAATGAAACTATATTAAATGCAATAAATAAAAACGGTTACTAAAAATTAATTTAGTAACCGCAAATTTATTCCTCTAATAATTTCTATTCTTTATCAGGAAATGAAAAAAGCAAAACATGTGAATCAGTCGAACTTGTTAAATTGAATTCTTTAACATCTGTTATTTGTAATGCATCACCGCTCAAAAGTTCTATACCATTTATTTTGGTTTTTCCGTTAATATTAAAAACATATAATGCCTTTCCGTTACTGTTATATGTTAATTCGGAAATTTTATCAAATTTTGCAATAAAAACTTCAATATCTTGATCAACATAAATTATGTTTTCTTTTTTAGAATTATCGGCAACCTTAATTAATTTATTATTTTCAAA
>CALGLM010000138.1 GCA_937930275.1 uncultured Ignavibacteria bacterium | reverse complement strand
GATTATATTCTTTTAGAAGCTAATCAAGGTTTTACAAACCATACCGGAATAGATTATCAGCAGATAAAAAATGTATCGGCACTTAATTTATATGGGGTTACTCCTCCGCCCTTTATTGATATTTATGAAAAAGTTGTAAAAACGGGAATTCCTTATAAATTTGAAGATTATGCACAAGTATTAAACAAATATTTCTCGATTTCTGTTTTTTCACCGGAACCGGAACTATTTGCAACAGTTTTTTTGGATATTACCGAACAAAAATTACTTGAAAAAGCTTTAGAAGAAAAAATTTATAGTTTAACCAGACCTTTAAATGATAAAGCAGAAATAAAGTTTGAGGACTTATTTAATATTGATGAAATTCAACAGATTCAAGATGCTTTTGCTGAAGCTACGGGGGTAGCTTCCTTAATTACCGATACAAAAGGAAACCCTATTACAAAACCGACCAAATTTGTTTATTTATGTAACGAAATTATCCGCAAAACAGAGAAAGGTTTAAGGAATTGTATGCATTCCGATTCATGCATTGGTAAATTGAATCCAGATGGTCCGATATACCAACCTTGTTTAAGCGGAGGTTTATGGGACGGTGGTTCAAGCATTACGGCGGGAGAAACCCATATTGCTAATTGGTTGGTTGGTCAAGTTTTGGATGAAAACCATGATAAAAAGAAAATGTTGCAATACGCCTACGAAATAGGGGCAGACCCTATTGCATTTAAAAATGCGTTGGAAGAAGTACCAATTATGTCAACTGAAAAGTTTAAAAAAATATCTGATGCGGTTTTTGTTATTGCAAAACAGCTTTCTAAAATGGCTTTACAAAATATGTATCAGGCAAGGTTTATTACAGAATTAAGACAAAAGGAAGAAATAATTAACAAGCAAGTTGAAGAGCTTGAAGCAAAAAATGCCGAACTTGAAAGATTTGCTTATACCGTATCACACGATTTAAAAAGTCCCCTAATAACTATTAAAGGTTTTTTGGGTATGATACAAAAAGATGTTGATAATGAAAGATTTGACAGAATAAAAGGAGATTTAAATAGAATTGCAAATGCTACGGATAAAATGCAACATTTATTGGAAGATTTATTAGAGCTATCCAGAATCGGCAGGGTTATTAACCCTTCCTTACATTTTTCCCTAACCGATGTTGCAAAAGAAGCCGTTGAGCTGTTGGATGCTTTGGTTAAAGAGTACAAAGTAAAGATAAATATTTCTGATAATATGCCGATTATATTTGCGGATAAAATTAGAATTAGAGAAGTTTTTCAAAACTTAATTGAAAATGCAGTAAAATTTAGAGAAAAAGACAGGCAGCTTGAAATTAATATAGGATGTAAAAAATCTAACGAAAAATGCGTATATTATATTAAAGATAACGGAATAGGTGTTGAAAAAGAATATTTAAGTAAAATTTTCGGATTATTCGATAAATTAGACCCTAATAGCGAAGGAACGGGTATCGGTTTAGCCATTGTGAAAAGAATTATCGAATTACACGGCGGTAAAATTTGGGCTGAAAGCGAAGGTTCGGGATTGGGAATGTCATTTTACTTTACTTTAAGAAACTAAAAATTTACAAGAGGAAAAAATGAAAGGTGAAGTTTTAAC
>CALGLM010000137.1 GCA_937930275.1 uncultured Ignavibacteria bacterium | reverse complement strand
AATTCGGCTTTTAGAATGTTCACTCCCGAATATACTTTCAACTCACCCCCTTTTTTCTCTAAAGTTACCTGAATACCCTCTAAATCTCCAATCTTAAACTTGATCACTCTTTCGACCGTAATTAAGGTATTCTCTCTCCAGAGGATGTGCGAATCGATGCCGAAGACAACCATATTAAGTTCAGTATTACTGCGTAACCATGTCATTAATTGGCTGTAGCCTTCTAAGTCGTACGAAACGAACTTAAAAGCGTAGTTATCTCCGGCAAAACGTTTAGAGCCGTTTGCTTTTTCTACTGCAAAAGGTTCATTTTTAAACTCTCCGTCACTACCGATATTGTTAAATTGAATAACTGTACCGTTAGAAGCATACAAACTTATTTTTTTAAATCCACCGAAATTCATTTTTACCTCACAAAAAAGCGGGCGAGCCCGCTCTGATTATATTAAGTAATGGGAAAATGTTAATTTAAACCCGTTAATTTCTCCAACTTTTCCTTTAATTTCCTTAACAACCGTTATAGGGACGCTTGTAGCAATTACTTCGCTGGTATCATCCATATAAGTGACTTTTATGTCATACTCGGTATTGGCTTTCATACCGGTTTCCAAAGTTGTAAAAGAAGTTAAATCGGTAAAAGTAAATGTTGCATCTCGTTTAATCCCAGCGTATAACTTTGTGCCTTTTGACGTTTCCACGCTGGAAGCTTCGTCCTTTACATCGGCATCTGCGTTTGGCGTTCCAATAGTTGTGTACGAATTTGCACCAGCAACCGAATATGAAACAGCTTTGATTCCACTAAATTTAGTCGGCATATTATTCTCCATTATTGATTATTTTAAATTGATCTTCCATGCTTGCCACAATTTCAGTTGATATTGAGGGGTAAGTTCCTTCCGTTTCTAATAATACATCGACTTCATCCGAAGTAACGTAAATATTTCCAAAAGGAAGCGTATAACTTGCACCGTTCTTTTCTATCTTAAGAGCTTCCGGCATTTCTCCCTGACCGAAAATACTTGGGAATTCCGGTCTTTTTAGTTGCACATATTTTCCTGCTTCAATCATTTTTAGACCTATAAATTTTGTATAAAAATATTAGACCCAGTATAACCGTTAAAATGTAAAAGTATATTTCAACTTTTTCAAAAAAAGTTTTTTTATGAATTACAATTGAAGTTGTATCAGTGATTATTGTATCAATTTTGTAGCTGGGAATGTCAATTGTAAAACTATTTTGTTTCGGAAAAAAAGCCACCTTTACCTTAAGCTTATCGCCTTTTGTTGTTAGAATTTCTTTCACACCTTCAAACTTTGCACTATCAGGGAGTAACTTTAAAACGTCCTGCAATGTATCAAGCTGCACAGGGGATATATTGATGTAGCTTGCTGAAATAGAGTCCTTAATTTCAGGAACAGTTATTTCAACGGTTCTCTCTTTTATAATTGTTTCCGGAGTTGTACAAGAAACAACCATTAATAGTAATAAAAAATACTTAAATAAGTTCATCAGGAATTCTCTCCTCCGGTTCTATTAAACCAAGCTCTGTGATTTTGTTTTGAACTTCTTCAAAATTATCCGATTCAAAGCTTCCAAATCTTTCCGGAACATAAGTTTCAGAACCAGTAAAATCTTGCTGAGAATTGCATTGCATTATCAAAGTATTTTTATCCCATGTAACTCGATATTTTTTTGTTAATTTTTCCATTTTGTAACCTTATATCTTATTTGTTATTACTTGCCAGCCAATTGATTGTAGATATGCGACAGCATCATCAGAAGCCGAAGTACGTGGAGTTCCAGTTCCATTCGAATGGAATTTTCTATTACCTGTATTTTTGGCATTAACCGCTAATGCATTTATAAATCTGTCTAAATGTTCTGATGAAGCCCATTGAGTATTTAAGAAATAAAATTCTCCTCCATAAGCCGGTAATGCATTTGAAGTTTCAAATGAATGATTTAATCCATTATGGTTGATTAAAGTTAATTTTGTGAAATTTGTAAGAAAAGATAAATCTCCATAAATTCCAGAAGCAAAATTAGATAATGTTGTAATATTCACACAATTTGAAAGTGCATTAATATCTCCAACAATTCTATTCCTTCCAAAATTATTCATTCCAAAATATGTAATGTTGTTTTTTCCTGAGAAACATGAAATATTACCATACAATGCAGCTGTATCAATTCCTATTGTAGTTAGTAGGGGTAAAGAAGCTAATACTGATATATCTCCTGTTAATCCATAAGTTCCATAAAATGTCCTTAAATCTGACATATTTCTCATAGCATAAATATCCCCAACCATTCCTGAAAATAGTGGAATAAAACTTTGAAGTTTCGTTAAATTTGCTAAGTCTAAAATATTTCCACAAATTTTTGCGGCTCTAACATCATAGGTTGTAAGATTTACTGCATTTTTTATACCACTAAAATTACCATATAATAAATTATTTCCAGAATTATTAGCAATATTAATGTATGTAAGCGTACTAATATCACCAATTAATTCAACTATGTATTGCCCCCCAATGGAATAAGTTTTGGAATGTGTAGTATTGGTTGCTGTAATTGATTTTGTTGTTCCATCCCCCCAATCAATAGTTCCAACCATACCAGCAAGCCGAATAGAAAGCGTTTGTGAGTACGGTATTACATACTTGAACCTAAATGGTTTAGTTGTATTGCGAACTTGTAAATCGCCTAATTCAGGTTTGCATTGTGGATTTACAGAATACCCAATCATTATTCTAACCCGATCAATGTAGCAACACTATCAACTGATATTCTTCTTAACCGCCAACTATATGTTACTCCTTGCAAAACATAAGTATTAGTCCAAGTTGTATCATCCTGAAACATAACTTTAACTGCACCTGTTGTATTAGCTTGAACAGCTCTACAAATTCGTGTTTCATCTATTGTTTCACTTGGAGTAAACTCAAAAGCTTTTGTTACCGGAGCAATCAAAGCTTCATACTTTGGGATACCATTGATTTGAAATTCGTCAATCATTATTCCACCATAATATTTTTTTTAATAATAATTTTATACTAATCCAAAAAGCTTTTCGCCATAAATAATTATACCCAATTTCAAAAGCTGTACCAATTAAAGTGTAATAAATTAAAAAAGCAGCTATATAGGTTAGATAAGAATTGACATTAAAGTTCTTGAATACAATAATAGCCATTATATAACTAAGTATATTTAGAAATTTAAAACAATGCCAACCATCACTCACCATTGTAAAAATGTATTTTGTATACCATGTCCGTTCGCTCCACGCAAATCTGCCTTTGACTAAAAACCAATTTGTCTGGAATATAAAAGTTTTTGGTGCAAACTGAATAGTGTCCATTGCTGCACTAAACAAGCCTGCGAAAAATAATAGTAAAACCGTTGTGGGATTAATATTTAAACTCATCATAATAAATATTCCTTGAATAAGTCATAATTAAATGCTGGGCTAATATCGGATTTGTCTGCTCGTACGTTGCAATGTCCAATAATACCATTGTAGTTAAAATTGCTTTTTGAATAATCAAAATTTCCTAAAACATTTTTAGGTATTCCAAAATCAGCACACAGTTTTTTGCACAATAAAGCTGCTGCAATTATTTGTGCTTCTGTATATTCTGCGTAGAAATAAGATCCACGCCATAATGTTGGATTCTGAAAAACCTTTTCGGAATAATTTCCATAAGTCCACTTGTAAATAATATCTTTCCCAACTGATTGGCGTGTTAGAATCCCTTCGTTTACAAGTTCAATCCCTATTGATTTTTGATTACAAGGCACGTTATCGCTTGTTGTAAGTCCTAAGTGATAAGCCCAATATTTGGGGTCGAAAAGACAAATAACATTCCCAAGTTTATCAACAACAAAAGCAACACCAATTTTACCAGGTTGAATTTTGAACCAGTCACCCACCGCTTCTGCAGTTCCTGATGAAACGGTATGGTGCAAAACGATTTGTGATTTTTTTGTTTCTTTTCGGAAATATTCGCTTTCGGGAAGAATATAATTTTTAATGTTCATTACAATCCTCCTTCTTTTTTGGTGCGTATCCAACAGCTCCGCAACCGGTTGTTATAATTATTGTAGCCACTTCCCATTGGTTGGCATGGAAGCCGACAATCAAACCAGCAGCAATCAGTATTACTCCCAGCAGGGTGCTTTTATGTAAAAGTCTCCTTTTCATCTTTTCCCCTTATTTCTAATTAAATAATATGTTTTGAAGATTGTGTATATTATCCCCGCAATAGAGGCAACTATTTTCAAATAATCTAATAATACAGAGACCTCGCTTGCCGTTGTTGGAAGTTCAAGAGCAACAAAAGGAATTGAAGATGCCGTAATTGGCTTCAAATATTCTTTAATCTCTCTAAAAGTATTTTTCATACACATTATTTATCTCCAATCAATAAAGGGGGCGGTTGCCCGCCCTTTTTTTATTCTAAAACAATTCCGATGAGCATACCGAGTGCTTTATTATTTAATAGTGCCAAATCGGCATCCATTTCGACAGAATATACGTAATGATTTCCTACTAATCCTAAGTCGTCTATAACAAGACCCGTGCTGGTAGCCATTGTTAAATCTGCCTCTTCTCCAAATTTTATGGCAATTATTGAAGAAGCGTTGTTATATTCGCCAAACAATTCGTTTTGTGGAAGAACTTGCGTACCGTCTGCCGAATACCCAGCCGGAATTAACGGAACGCCGGCAAAAGTCGGAACATAATTGCCAAAATCATCTTTTGTATACTGGATATACTCTGCTGCAATAGTGGTTATTCTGGAAAGAACTTCTTCATTCATAAACAAAGCGTCCGGTTTATTTACTTTGTTGATTAAAAGGCGTAGTTTTTCTAATAACTTTTGTTGAGTTGTTCTTGCCGCATCGGAAATTCCCAAAGGGATAAGCAACCCGCTTTCATCAGCCGTTATTATTTGAGCTGAGGGGACAAGTGCCCTTACACCGTTAAAAGATTTTACATTCGTGCTCGTTTTACCGTTAAAAAACTCATACTGAAAGTTTTTTCCCAACTCTTGCATAAAATTATTTAACTGGCGTGCTCTTTCTGAAGGAATGTCTTTTCCTCTTCTTTCGTATGCTTTGTCAACTTCCAATTTACTTCCGTAGATTTTTAGTGACACGCTTCCAAATACTGGTGCTACTTGATTTGTTGGATAACTATCGTTTATCGCTCTAAACTGTCCGCCGGTTGCAGATGCAATCTTTCTTGGAGTATCCGCCGAACCTATTATCGGATAAAAATGACCAAATCGTAATACGCTGGCATTTTCGGTCATAAGTGCAACACAGTTCTGTGTTATACTGTCTCTTGAGCTGATCTCATATAATCTCATTTTTTCTCCTATGAATTAAGCCTTTTTTGCTATAATCGTGCTGTTTTTTACAGCTTCGTATAAAGCAGTACGATCATATTTAGGGGGTTTATTTGTATTTTGTTGCACGTTTTCCGGTAATGAATTCTTGGAAGGAACGGCACTGTTTTTTTGTATAGCGTCTAAAATTGTCTTCGTGCCCGCAAAATCTTTTTCGGCTGCATTAACATATACCTGCTTTTGTGCCGGAAGTATTTTTCCGTCATCGATCGCTGAATTTACAAGAGCTTCTATCTTTCCAAGCTTTTTATCATTTTCCAAAGCTTTAACTCTGTCTTCCAAAGCATTGGTTTGATTTGTAGAAGAGTTTTTTATAGCATCAAGAATATCGTCAACCGAAGCATCGGTATTTAGCTTATTTTCTACTCTAAGCGAGTTCAGCTTTGCTTCAACTTCAGCTTCGGTTGCCGTTTCCGAAAGTCCAAGAAATTTAAGGATTTGAGGATTCATTTTATTCTCCTGTTGTTTTTGTGAATTACCAATGTGATTTATCTCCTTATCCATGTAAGGCTTATTAACCAACGCAACACTGTGCAGAACAGCTCCGATATTTTTACCTTTTTTATCAATTCCTTCCAAAAAATAAGCAGGCGAAAAATATCTGTATTCTTTTGCGTTTACTCTTGCAGTTGCGGCTTCGGTAAATTCCGGATAATCTATATATAATCCGTCTTCCCGAGCTTCGGCAGATTTTCTTGCCGACCAGCCTCCCGCAATTGCTCCGGAACTCCATATTGATTCGTGACCGTAATCGAACATTATATCAGTCCCTCCGTTTTTTATGTTCTCAGCCATTTCAATAATGTTCTGCTTTGTTATTTCGTGAGCCCCGTCATGATGAGCGGGAAAATATCCGACCGGTACAATTTTAATTTTCTCCTTATCAGTCGGTATCTCGACTGCTGCATTAAAAAAGGGAG
>CALGLM010000136.1 GCA_937930275.1 uncultured Ignavibacteria bacterium | reverse complement strand
AAATGATAAAAACCAGGTTAGGTGCAAATCCTATTCCGATTTCGTTACCTATTGGTGCAGGTGATTTATTTACCGGAGTTATCGATTTAATTAAAATGGATGCCCGAATGTACACAGAAGATGCATTGGGTACTCAATTTCAAGATATTCCGATTCCTGCAGATTTAAAAAAATTAGCAAATAAATATAGAACATTATTATTAGAAGCTGTTAGTGATGTTGATGATACATTGTTAGAAAAATACTTAGAAGGTATTGAAATTACCGAAGAAGAAATTTCTAATGCTATTAAATTAGCTACAAAACAGTTAAAGATAGTACCGGTATTATGCGGTTCTTCTTTTAAGAATAAAGGTGTTCAAAAATTATTAGATTCAATAGTTGACTTTTTGCCTTCACCGTTGGAATTTGGTGAAGTTGAAGCTCATCATGTTGATAAGAATGATAAAGTTTACAGAAAACTTACCGAAGATGAAAAGTTTACAGGGTTAGCATTTAAAATTATGACTGATCCTTATGTAGGTAAGTTAACTTTTGTTAGAGTATATTCCGGTAAACTTCTTGCAGGTTCTTATGTTTATAATAGTGTAAGCGATAAAAAAGAACGTGTAGGTAGAATTTTACAGATGCACGCTAACCATAGAACAGATATAGAGGAAGCAAGAGCAGGCGATATTATCGGTATTGTCGGATTAAAACATACCCGTACCGGTGATACATTATGCACTGAAAATGACCCTGTTGTTTTAGAAAAAATGGCTTTCCCCGAACCTGTTATAAGAATTGCGATTGAACCAAAAACAAAACAGGATCAAGATAAGTTATCTGAAGCGTTAGCTAAATTAGCTGATGAAGATCCGACATTTAAGATTTTTGTTGATGAAGAAACCGGTCAAACTATTATTGGCGGTATGGGAGAATTACACTTAGAAATTCTTGTTGATAGAATGAAACGTGAATTTAAAGTAGAAGCCAATATAGGTAAACCACAGGTTGCTTATCGTGAAACAATATCTAAATCTGTTAAAGTTGAAGGTAAATTTGTTAAACAATCCGGCGGTCGTGGTAAATTTGGACATGTATGGATTGAACTTGGTCCGAATGAACCCGGTAAAGGTTACGAATTTGAAAATGCAATTGTTGGCGGTGTAATACCCAAAGAGTATATTCAACCTGTATCCAACGGTATAGTAGAAGCTATGCGCAATGGTGTAATAGCAGGTTATCCGGTTGTTGACGTAAAAGTTAAATTATATGACGGTTCATATCATGATGTGGATAGTGACGAATTATCATTTAAGGTTGCCGGTTCAATGGCATTTAAAGAAGGTGCTAAAAAAGCAAGTCCTATTTTGTTAGAGCCATTAATGCAGGTTGAAGTTATTTCTCCCGAAGAGTACTTAGGTGATATTATGGGTGACTTAAATTCACGTCGCGGAAAAATTGAAGGATTTCAATCCAGAAAAGATGCACAAGTTATTAAAGCGAAAGTGCCGTTATCGGAAATGTTCGGTTATGCTACCATATTAAGGAGTATGACACAAGGACGTGCGATATATACAATGCAATTTTCGCATTACACTGAAGTTCCAAAGTCGATTGTCGAAGCTATTGCAGATGGCAGACAAAAATCATAATTAATTAACGAATTAACAAATTAGAAAATAATATATTAGGAGTTCACGATGGCAAAAGCTAAATTTGACAGAAGTAAGCCACACGTTAACATTGGTACAATTGGTCACGTAGATCATGGTAAAACTACTCTTACCGCTGCAATTACTATGACTTTGAGCAAAAAAGGTTTATCGGAAAAAAGAACATTTGACAGTATTGATAATGCCCCTGAAGAAAGAGAAAGAGGTATTACAATTGCTACGGCTCACGTAGAGTACTCAACTGAAAATCGTCACTATGCACACGTTGACTGTCCTGGTCACGCTGACTATGTTAAAAACATGATCACCGGTGCTGCTCAGATGGACGGTGCTATATTAGTAGTAGCTGCAACTGATGGTCCTATGCCTCAAACACGTGAACACATATTACTTGCTCGTCAAGTAGGTGTACCTAGAATAGTAGTATTCTTAAACAAAGTTGATATGATGGACGATCCGGAATTAATTGAATTAGTTGAAATGGAATTAAGAGAGTTATTAACTTCTTATGAATTCCCTGGCGACGAAATTCCTATCGTTAGAGGTTCTGCTTTACATGCATTAGAAGCTTCATCAGACGACTCAGTTCCTGCTACTGATGAAAGATTAAATTGCATTATTGAATTAATGAAAGCATGCGACGAATATATTCCGATTCCGGAAAGAAGCGTTGACAAACCATTCTTAATGCCTGTAGAAGACGTTTTCTCAATTCAAGGTCGTGGTACAGTTGCTACCGGAAGAGTTGAAAGAGGTCAAGTAAAATTAGGTGAAGAAGTTGAATTAATCGGTTTAGGTTTACACAAGAAAACAGTAGTAACCGGTATTGAAATGTTCCGTAAAGAATTAGACATCGCAATGGCTGGTGACAATGCCGGTTTATTAATGCGTGGTGTTGATAAGAAAGAAATTGAAAGAGGTATGGTATTAGCTAAAACCGGTTCAATTACTCCGCATACAGTATTTG
The DNA here is from genome assembly GCA_937930275.1 of uncultured Ignavibacteria bacterium. Classification (GTDB taxonomy): domain Bacteria; phylum Bacteroidota; class Ignavibacteria; order Ignavibacteriales; family Melioribacteraceae; genus JAEXOD01. The sequence continues at coordinate 1,248 of CALGLM010000136.1, read as the reverse complement.
AAGGCGAAGTTTACATCTTGTCAAAGGAAGAAGGCGGACGTCATACTCCGTTCTTTAACGGCTACAGACCACAGTTCTATTTTAGAACAACAGACGTTACAGGCGTTGTTGAATTACCCGAAGGAACAGACATGGTTATGCCTGGTGATAAAATTAATTTGAAGATTAATTTAATTAGCGAAATAGCTATGGAAGAAGGCTTACGTTTTGCTATCCGTGAAGGTGGTAGAACAGTTGGTGCCGGTCTTGTAACAAAAATAATTAAATAAAAAGATACATTATGGGGGAGTTAATACTTCCCCGATAAAAAGTTAGAGGAGAAAAAAAAGTGCCCGGTCAAATGATTAGAATAAAACTAAAATCGTACGATCACATTTTGATAGATAAATCAACCGAAAAAATAATTAAAACGGTGAAAAGTACCGGAGCGGTTGTATCAGGTCCTATACCGCTGCCCACTAAAAGATCTGTATATACTGTGTTAAGATCACCACACGTAGATAAAAAATCGCGTGAGCAATTTGAAATTAGGGCGCATAAAAGAATTATTGATATACATAATTCAAACAACAAAACCGTCGATTCTTTAAGTAAGTTAGAAATTCCGGCGGGTGTTGATATAGAGATCAAGTTATAGGAATAGTAAAAATGCCAGGATTGTTAGGAAAAAAATTAGGAATGACAAGTTACTATACCACAGAAGGTATTGTAGTACCGGTAACTGTTATTGAAGTTGGCCCTTGCAAAATACTTGAAATAAAAACTAAAGATAAGCACGGCTATGAAGCGTTAAAATTAGGTTTTGGAGTAAGAAAAGCAAAACATATGAACAAAGCTCAAATAGCTGTATATGAAACATTAAAATTAGATGCTCCTCGAGTAGTTAAAGAATTTAGAAACTTTGATATAAATGGTTTTAATGTTGGCGATACTTTAACCGTAGATTTATTTAAGGAAGGTGAAAAAATAAAAGTTACGGCAAAAAGCAAGGGAAAAGGATTTCAAGGCGTTATGAAACGTCATGGCTTTGGCGGTGTAGGCGGAAGAACTCACGGTCAGAGTGATAGAGAGAGAGCACCGGGATCAATTGGTGCAAGTTCTTATCCTTCAAGAGTATTCAAAGGTCAAAGAATGGCCGGAAGAATGGGATTTGAACAAGTTACGGTAAGAAACTTAAAAGTTGTAAAAGTAGTTCCCGAAAAGAACGTTATATTAGTTAAAGGTGCTGTACCGGGAGCAATAAATTCT
>CALGLM010000135.1 GCA_937930275.1 uncultured Ignavibacteria bacterium | reverse complement strand
GCTTGTGCCACATCTGTTCTTCTTCCGGTTCTTTCCGCAGTTGAACGCATTTCCGCACGCATATATGATTGATATTTTTCCGAAACTTTTTGACCGCTTTCGTTAACAACCGTACTTGCCCCAATTGAAGATCCTTTAACCATAATAATTTTATCACAGGAAAGAGCAATTAATGCACCTGCAGAAATTGCTCTTTTGTTTATAAATGCAATGGTTTTTACTTTGCTATCTAATATAGCATCTTTTATTTGAGTGGCAGCGTCAACCCTACCGCCAAAAGTATTGATGTTAAAGATAATATATTTAGCTTTTTTTTGTTCTGCTTCTTTAATTACACGTTTAATATAAGGAGCTAATCCCAAATCAATTTCTTTGTTTATATCTGCAATATAAACTATAGGCTGGGAAAATATAGATACACTAAAAATAAAAAGGAAAAATATTATCTTTTTCATATATTGTTATCACTTATTAATAAATGCGTAATTTAACATCTTATAGACTAATTTTGCAGTATTAAAGCTACTCATTTCATCTTTTTTGGATGGTGCTAATTCTACAACATCCATTCCTATTATATTACGATTTTTTCCGATTAAATGCAAAAGATTCATAGTTTCATCCCACATTAAACCTCCCGGTTCGGGAGTACCGGTAGCTGGAATAATTGAGGGATCTAAACCGTCAACGTCAAACGTAATATAAACGTTTTCTTTTAGAGAATTTAATACTTCTAACTGCCAATCTAAATATTTACCTGTTCTAAGATCTCTGGCATAAAATGTTTTAATTCCGTTTTCTTTTATAAATTTGCTTTCTTCAATTGCTTGAGCACGTATTCCAACTTGTGTTATATCTTTTGTTAATTCCGCAACACGCGCCATTACGGAAGCATGAGAATATTTACTACCTTGATATGAATCACGCAAATCAGAATGTGCATCAAACTGTAAAACGGAGACATTTTCATAAAATTCGAGATGCGCCTTTATTGGTGCGTAACTTATAGAATGTTCGCCTCCTAAAACTACGACAAATTTATCTAAAGCTATCATATCTTTAGTTGCTTTATATATTAGGTCTAAAGCTTTTTTCGGTGTTAAATTTTCTAAATCAAGTTCTTCTAATGTACAAATTCCTTTTTCAAAACATAGTTCTCTATCAAGTTCTTCATCATAAAACTCGACATAATGGGAAGCCGAAATTATTCCTTTAGGACCTTTTGCAGTTCCTTTACCGTAACTAACAGTTTTTTCAAACGGAGCTGATATAATTACAATCTTAGATTCTTTTAAATTTGAGAATTCTTTTTCGATTGCTAAAAAATTGTTTTTTATACCCAATTCTTTCAATTTTACCTCTATACTAATCATTTTTAAGAATTAAATGGCCTAATTTATCTCTTTTAGTCTTAAGATATTCCTTGTTATTTTCATTAGGTTTTATCTCAATTGGAACTCTCTCAACAATCTCAATTCCGTATCCTTTTAATCCGATAATCTTTTTGGGATTATTAGTTAATAAACGAATTTTCTCTATACCCAAATCATGCAAAATTTGAGCGCCGATACCATAGTCTCTTAAATCAGCTTTAAATCCCAATTCAATATTAGCTTCAACAGTATCTCGTCCTTTATCTTGCAAGTGGTATGCTTTAATTTTATTTCCAAGTCCTATTCCTCTTCCTTCTTGTCGCATATAGAGTAGTACTCCTCTTCCTTCTTTTTCAATTAGTTCAATTGAATGAATTAATTGATCATGACAATCACAACGTAACGAATGAAATACATCTCCTGTAAGGCATTCCGAATGTACACGTACTAAAACAGGTTCATCTGTCGCAATATCGCCTTTAATTAATACAACATGCTCCTTTTGGTCTTGTTTAGATTTATACACAACTAACTTAAATTCACCAAAATTAGTCGGAAAGTTAATTGATTCAATCCTATCAATTAATCTATCCTTCTTCATCCTATATTTAATTAAATCAGTAACAGTTAATATCTTTAAGTTAAATTTTTCTGCAATTATTTTTAAATCATCAAGGCGCGCCATGCTACCGTCTTCATTTAATATTTCGCATAATACGCCTGTAGGGTAAATATTGGCTAATTTGCATAAATCAATAACAGCTTCTGTATGACCTGCACGTCTTAAAACTCCGTCTTCGGCTCCCCTTAATGGAAAGATATGCCCTGGTCTTCCAAAATCTTTCGGTTTTGAGTCGGGAGAAGAAAGTCTTTTAATTGTTACGGCTCTATCATAAGCGCTTATTCCTGTAGTTGTGCCTTCAATAGCATCAACCGTAATAGTAAACTGAGTTCCGTGAAGTGCAGTGTTAGTTCCTACCATTAAATCAAGATTTAGTCTTTCTAAAGCTTCTTCAGTCATCGGCGTGCAAATCATGCCTCTGCCATTTTTTGCCATAAAATTAACTATCTCAGGAGTTATAAATTCTCCGGCACAAACAAAATCCCCTTCATTCTCTCTGTCTTCTTCGTCAACTACAATTAATATTTTGCCATTTTTAATAATTTCAACGGCTTCTTCTACTTTACAAAACATTACTTTCCTTCACTAACTACTGTAGTAATAGCACTTCTTTCAACTTTTACTTTTATATTATTTCCCAAGTCTAATAAAACAGTCTTATCTTCTAAACCGGCTATAACTCCGTGTAAACCACCGCTTGTAATTACTTTATCCCCTTTTTTAATAGCACTAAGTAATGCTTCACGCTCTTTTGCTCTTTTTTGTTGTGGTCTAATTATCATAAAATAAAATATTGCAAAAATAGCACCAAACATAATTAATGTTGATACTAAACTTCCGCCGCCGTTTTGTGCTTGTAATGCAAATAGTAAATTCATTATTCCTCCGAATTAGTTTTTATATTATTTGTTATATTTTTTATAGTAAAATCTTTCCATTCTACAAATGTATTGTTTTTAATATGTGCTCTTGCTTCTCTAATTAAATTTAAATAAAAGCTTAGATTGTGAATAGTAGCCAATTCTAATGCTAAAATTTCTTTAGCTGCAAAAAGATGCCTTAAATAAGCTCTCGAGAAGTTTTTACATGTGTAACAATCACAAGTTTCATCAATAGGTCTAAAATCTGTTTTGTATATTGCGTTTTTAATTGTTAAATAACCTTTTTTAGTAAAAAGATATGCATTTCTTGCATTTCTTGTAGGCATAACACAATCAAACATATCAATGCCCCTTGCAATTCCTTCCAAAATATTTTCAGGGCGACCGACTCCCATTAAGTATCTTGGTTTATAATTTGGCATAAAGTCTGTAGTAAAATTAATCATTTCATACATTTTTTCTGTAGGTTCACCGACTGCTAATCCACCGATTGCATAACCGTTAAAATCTAATTCTAATAGTTCTTTAGCACTTCGTTCTCGTAAATCTTTGTAAACACTACCTTGAATTATGCCAAATAGGGCTTGCGATTTTCCGTAAAGCGGAGATGTTTTTTCAAAAGCCTCTTTATTTAACACTGCCCATCTTGAAGTTAATTCCATCGATTTTTTTGCATACTCGTAATCACAAGGGTAAGGAGTACATTCATCAAGAACCATCATTATATCAGAACCGATTGAACGCTGAATTCCGATAACTTTTTCAGGAGTAAAAAAGTGTTTACTACCGTCTAAATGACTCATAAATTCAACACCTTCGTATTTTAGCTTCCTTAATTCGTTTAGGCTAAATATTTGAAATCCACCGCTATCTGTTAAAATTGGTTTATCCCAATTTATAAATTTATGTAATCCTCCGGCTGCTTCTAAAACTGCAGTAGTTGGGCGTAAATATAAGTGATAAGTATTAGATAAGATTATCTCTGCCTTTATTTCGTCTTTTAAAACTCTTTGTGCAACCGCTTTTACAGTCCCCTGTGTTCCGACAGGCATAAATATGGGAGTATCAATAACTCCGTGATCAGTTTCTATTTTGCCTAAACGTGCTTTACTTTTTGTATCTGTATGTAATAAACTAAATTTCAATTATTATATTCCCGAATTTTTCTAAATATCCGATTCAGTAGGTCCTTCCCAATTAACAATACCACCCGTTAGATTAACAATATTTTCAAATCCCATTTCACTCATTATTGTTGCTGCATTCATACTTCTAATACCTCTTCGGCAATATACGAAATACTCTTTTTTGTTATCAAGTTTTGAAATTTTGTCCTTAAAATCAGGTTGATGAATATCAATTAATACCGAACCCGGAATTCTAAGTTGACTATACTCTTCATGCGTTCTTACATCAAGTAATACTGCAAGTTTTGAATTGTTAAAACTTTCATAAAACTCACGAGAAGATAAATTTTTTATATATAATGTTTTTTTATTACTCTTTTTATTACTAAATAAATTATCAAATAATTTCATAATTTCCCTTGTTTTTTAGTTTTCTTCATTATCAATATTTTCAATAAACAATTTAATTAAAATTATTTTTTTAAAATCAGAATTTAAGATTTGAATATTAAACTTTCCTATTTTTAAGGTTTCACCTTTCAAAGGAATTCTGTTAACATTATTAATTATAAATCCGGCTATAGTTTCATAATCTCCTTCAGGAATATCGAGATTAAATTTTTCATTAAGCATATCGACTTCGGTTTTTCCGCTTATCACAAATGTTTTATTATCGATTTGTTTAAATAGAAAATCTTCGTTTAAATCATATTCATCATTAATTTCGCCTAATACTTCTTCAAGAATATCTTCGACAGTAACAATTCCGGCTGTTCCGCCGAATTCGTCAACAACTACTGCAATTGATACATGTTTTGCCAAAAACTCATTCAGCATATCAATGCTTTTTTTTGTTTCCGGAACAAATATTATCGGACGTAATATACTCCTTATATCATTCGGTCTTTTAAAAAGATCATACGCAATAATAACACCTTTTATATCATCTAAAGTTTCTTCAAATACAATAAGTTTTGAGTAACCGGATTCAACAAATTTTTTGTACACTGTTTTCATGTCGGAATCAATATCTATCCCTACAATTTCAGTTCTTGGTTTCATAGCTTCGTAAACTTTTTGATTCCCAAACTCAACAACATTTCTTAAAATATTTGACTGTACTTCATCTACTATACCTGCTTCGGCACTTTCGTCAATAAGATCATTTATGTCATCCCTATCAAATAGATGAAGAATATTTTCACTTTTTGCTTGATTTCTATTTAAAATTGAAGCGGATAATAACGAAAATATTTTTACTACCGGAAATAAAAATATCGAAAAGAAACGAATCGGAATAATAAAAAGATTAAGTAATTTATCTGCTGATTCTCTTGCTAAGTATTTTGGTATTAATTCACCGAAAAATAATAATAATACCGTTGAAAGTATTAGAATATAAAATTCGTTAAGCTTAAACGTTTCTGCAGCAATAATTGAAAAAATTGAGGCGAAAGAAATATTAACAATATTATTAGAAATTAAAATAGTTGTAAAAAAATCAGTCGGGTGTTTAACAAAATATTGTGCTAATTTAGCAGAATATTTATTTTTTCTTGCCCTAATTTCAATTTTTATTTTATTTGCAGTTAAATATGCAATTTCTGTTGAAGAAAAAATGCCGCTTAATATAAGTAATATAAGAAGTATCCAATAATCCATTTTTAGTATGTAATATCCACTTTTACTTTTTTAAATGTGTTTATAAACTTCTTGTTTTTTACTTCAAAAACAAATTTAACTTCAACTTCTTTCTTCATATCAAATTCTTCGGGTAATTCAGTTTTTTCGATAGTTGAGATAATTATATTTCGTCTATTTTTTTTATTGTAAGCAGTATTCTCTTTTACTAACGGTTTAAAATTATATATTAATAAACTATCTTGAGTAACATTAATTTTAGCAAGCTTAAGTTCGTTTAATTGATAATCACCAGATTCTTCAATAATTAAATCTGCAGATAAGCGGAGATTATTAGATTTATCACTACCGGGCATCTTATCAATCCACAAGTATAAACTTTTTAATTCGATTGCAGCGTTTAAGTTGTCTTCAATTGGTTCGTATGTAATTTTTTTACTTGAACTACAAGCAGTTAACAAAATAAAAAAAATATAAATGATTTTTTTTGTCATTGTCGCATATATATTATTAAAATTATACTTACAATATATAAAAATATATTAATTATCATTCCAAAATCTTTGAATATTGCATCAATTGGGCTTTCGCCTAATCTTTTTACATGCATTAAAAACATGTATCTAAATAATCCGTAAACAACAAAAATAATTGTAAATATTAAATTTTCGGTATGAAAATTTTGAATAGTACTTTGTGATACAGCGTATAATGCATAAGAGACTATCAAACCGGTCGCAGATATAGTTGTCAATTGATCTAAGAATGTTAATGTATAGTTTTTTAATACTTTTCTTGTTTTTTCAACTTCGGAATTATAAGCAAGTTCACTGCGTCTTTTAATGACAGCTAAAAATATGGACACAAATAGCGTACTTAATATTAGCCAGTTTGAAACGGGAACATCAATTACATAAGCCCCTGCAAGAACACGTATAACAAATCCGGCTGCTAATGATAATATATCTAAAATTACTAAGTTTTTCAGTTTTAATGTATAGGCAGTATTTAATACAAGATACGATATTAATAATATATTAAATTTAAAATTAAATAAATAAAATCCCGGAATAAGTAAAATTAAAAATAAAATTAATAATACAATTGCGGATTTTATTGATATTTTTCCGCTTGCTAAAGGTCTATGCCTTTTAGTCGGATGTTCACGGTCATGTTTAACATCTATAATATCGTTAAATATATAAACTGTGCTGCTTACTATACAAAATTGTAAAAATGCAAGTACTGCAGTCTCAAAAGTATTAAGTAAAAACAATTTTTTTGCAAACACTAAAGGAACAAACAAAAAAATATTTTTAGTCCATTGTGTTACTCTTATCAGTTTAATATAGTTCTTTAAAATCATATATTATTTAACTTGTTCTTCCGAATCGTCTATCAAATTCATTCAAGGGAATCTTAATAACAATAGGTCTGCCATGAGGACAAACATAAGGCATTTGTGTAGCAAATAATTTATCAACAAGTGCCCTCATCTCTTGTTCGCTAAGCCTATCTCCGGCTTTTATTGCAGCCTTACACGAAAATGATTTTGCTACATTATCAACAACTTCTAAGTTGCCGATTCTTAAATTTTGTCTATATTCATCAAGTAATTCTAATAATAACTGTTTTTCACTACCCGGTTTTATTTCGTATGGTACGCCTAAAATTGTAATAGTGTAATCGTTATAAAATTTAATCTCAAATCCTAAGTTATATAGCTTTTCTCTAAGTTCTAAAACTAATTCATAATCACCCGGGTCTAATTTAAGCGATTGCGGAAAAAGGAGTTGTTGCGACATCGGTAATTGTTGATTAATTGAATTAATAGCATTCTCATATAATATTCTTTCATGCGCAACATGTTGATCAATAATCATTAACCCCGATTTTACTTGCGATAAAATATATTTATTGTGCAACGAGACTATAAACGGAGAACTAACTTCGGCATGTTCCGGTCCAAAATCAATTTGTTGATGATATATTTCGTTACTCTTTTTTTCAATGAATGGTTCGCTCACTTCCCCTACCGAAATATTATTTTTTATTTCTGTTTTTATTTCCCCAAAAATTCTATCAATTTCTGCCTCGCTAAAAATGCCGAAACTTTTGTTATTACTTGTAGATTGAAACGGTCTATCAGTATAATCGTTTCTATCTATTTTTACAAAATCATTGTAGCGTATAGCTTCAGTTTCTTTTCCGGAATCCACAAAACGCATGCTCGGAACAAGATCGTAACTTCCGATGCTTTTTTTTATAACCGCATGAACAAAAAGGTAAATATCTTTTTCTTCGTCAAACTTAACTTCAAGCTTTGATGGGTGAACATTAATATCAACTTTAATTGGGTCAATATCTAAAAATAAAACAAAAAAAGGATAATCCCCTTTTTCCAAAATATTTTCAAAAGCAGTAAATACGGCATGATTTACAATTTTGCTTACTACAAATCTCTTATTAATAAATAAATACTGCTCAGATTTACTTTTACGTAAATATGTCGGTTTAGCAATAAATCCGTGCAAGGATATGTAGTCGGTATATTCTTTTACTTCGATCAGAGAATCTAAAATGTTTTCTCCGAATAAGCTTTTTGTTCGCTCACTCAACTCTTGTTTTGGCAAGTCATATATTAAATCATCATCAATAAAAAGTTTAAATGAAACTTGAGGGTAACTTAAAGAAATCTTCTTAAAAGTTTCTGTAATATGCTTTAATTCGGTAGAATTACTCTTTAAAAAATTTCTTCTGGCTGGAGTATTGTAAAACAAGTTTTTTACAGCAATTGACGTACCAACAGGAAACGAATCTTTTTCTAAAGTTATATTATTGTTTTCATTTACTTTAATGATAGTTCCAATTTCTTCATTAGCAGTACGTGTTTTAATCTCCATTAAACTTACTGCAGCAATTGAACTTAATGCTTCTCCTCTAAATCCAAAGGTTTTAATTGCTTCCAAATCTTCGTAAGTTTTAATTTTGCTTGTTGCATGTCTTTGAATACTTAGCTTAGCATCTTCTTCAGTCATGCCTTCGCCGTTATCAATAATCTGAACCAAGCTTTTCCCTGCATTTCTAATTACAACTTCAATAACATCGGCTTTTGCATCGACCGAGTTTTCCATTAATTCTTTTAAAACTGATTCAGGTCTTTGTACTACTTCGCCTGCGGCAATTTTATTAGCTATATATTCAGGTAATATATTTATTTTCATTTATTATTTTCTTTTGTAATGCTCTATATTAAAGTCTTCTTTTTCTTCTATTCTGTACAATTCCCAAAATGTCTTTTCAATAAAAGGGAAATAACAATCACCGGTATAATTTCCCTTAATACGACTAATAATTATATTATCTGCCAACAATAAAAATTGTTCATAAATTTTACTACCGCCGATTATAAAGAGTTTCTCTTTATTCGTATTTTCGGCAACTTTAAAAGCTTTTATAATACTATTTACAAATATAAGGTTATTATCTTTATTAATTATTTTTTTATGCGTTAATACAATATTTATTCTCCCTGATAAGGGTTCATTTAATGCTTTAAAAGTGTTGTATCCCATTATTATTGGGAATCCTAAGGTCGTTTCCTTAAAAAATAATAAATCTGATTTTATATTCCAAGGCAACCCCCCGTTTTTCCCGATAATGCCGTTTTCGGATACTGCAGCAATAATTATTTTATCCATTTTAATCTATCAAAAATAATGATTTTAGTGAATAAAACAACCCTAAAACCAAGGTATTTTAACGCCAATTTCGATCAATTTAGATTCAAATTCTGCTCTTTCAATATTCGATTTTAAGCCTTGTTCCGAATATTCAAGCCACTTTAAGTCTTTTGCAATTTTTATAGCATTTTCTTTATCATTATTCAATAACGAGGAAATTATTTCCAATTCAAATTTACTAAATGTTTTTGAATTTACAACATAATCATTAAATGCTTCCCAAGCTATAGGCACCCAACGTTTTACAATTTCATATCCAATTGTTTTTGCATATTCTCTAATTTCAAACTGAGCGTGCTTATCCATTCTTAGTTCTAAAAAATGGAGTAAATTATGTAAATCTATTTTCCAATAAGCTTCTGTATAAGTTGAAAGCGGCAAATCTTTTCTTGCCTGTTCTCGGGCTATTCCCTTTTCAATTCTGTTTTCATATAAATTTCTTGCTGATTTATGAAATTCAGATTCTTCCTGGCTAAGCAGTAACCCAATATCTTCAGGTAGAAACCCTTCGCTTCCTTGTTTATTCCATTTTGCTTG
>CALGLM010000134.1 GCA_937930275.1 uncultured Ignavibacteria bacterium | reverse complement strand
AGAAAACTTATATATAATTTATTATACATAGTTTCTCCGTAATTTATTTAAAAAATTTATTTATTTTATTAAATAAATGTTACCGGAGGAGCTCTATTTTGTTTACTCTCTAATAAAACTAACTTTATTAGAATTTTATTGCGGGCAAAATATTTGTTTTTTTGGGGATAAAGAGAATGGTTATTAGTGTTGTTTTCAACAAAAAAAAGTGCTAAGTTAGTATAAAAATAACCTATATTAATTAGTTTAGTCCTTAGTACATTACTGCTAAACTGATGTAAAGAACAAAATGCGTCATCATTTTTAGGTAAGGAATCTTCATTTAAATCAGATTCCAAATGTACTTTATAATAATTATGCCCATTATCATTAAATAAATGATAATGTTCTTTAGTTTCGCCGTGAAAATGCGGAACTAAAGCATAAAAAACTATAATAAAAGTTAAAACTTTTGAAATTAAGGTTGATTTTTTATATAATTTAAGCAAATATTTTATCTATAATAATTAAAACTTTTTAATAATACACATTAAAGCGACTGAAAGTTCCGATTTTAGCTGTCTTTATACATTAGCATTTATCGGGAAATTAATAATAAACTTGCTCCCTTTTCCGGGTTCGCTTTCCACCGTAATACTTCCGTTGTGCTTTTCAATAAACTCGTGAGTAAGCATTAAACCAATACCTGTTCCTTTTTCCCCTTTTGTTCCTTTTCTTGTAATAGCTTTTCCAATCTTAAATAAATTTGCAACTGTTTCAGTATCCATTCCTATACCGCTATCGGTAATGGTAACGGTTAAAAAATTGTTCTTTTTTGCTACTTCAACAACTATAAAACCTTTTTCCGGAGTAAATTTAATACTATTTGAAATTAAATTTCTAAATATAGTATTTAACATATCCTCGTCACCTAAAAACTCAACTTGTTCGTTAGTAATTAAAGATAAGGTTAAATTTTTTAACAATGCCCCCGGTTTTAAGGTATCAATATTAGACTTAATTAAACGTGTTATATTAATTTTTCTCGGATAAAACTGAATTCCTTCGGTTTGCAATCTACTCCACTGCAACAAGTTTTCCAACAACTTAAAAGTATTTACTGCTAAAGAATTAGTATTGTTTATCATTTCTATTCTTTCATCTTCGTCATATTCGTTATAGCTGTTAGTTAATAAATCCAAGAATCCTAAAATACTCATAAACGGATTTCTTAAATCGTGTGCTATTATTGAAAAGAATTTATCTTTAGTTGCGTTTGCTTCCTTTAATGTTTTTTCAGAAGCGGATATTTTGTCCATAGCCTGTATAAGCTCGTTATAAAGTTTATCAACTTTATACTTTGAAGCTAAAATTTCTTGGTTTTTTACCCTTTTTTGTCTATTGGAATAAATAAGATAAAAAGTAGCAATAACAAAAATTGCCAATATTATTAATCCAAAATTTGTAAGGTAATTTTGTTTTTCTATTTCGGCAGCTTGAATTAAAGCTTTTGCCCGTAAAGCTTCGTTCTCTTTGTCTCGGCGTTCTGCCTCATATTTTTCTTTAAAATCGTTAATAACTCTAAAATTTTCTGAACTATACAAACTATCGCTGGTTACTTTATATAATTTCAAGTAATTTAACGCTTGTTTAACTTCTCCCGTATTTTCGTAAGATATTGCTAAATATGCGTATGTGTCTTTTACAAAATCTGGGAGTTTTTCATTTTTCATTATTTCTAACGCACTTTGCAAATATTGTTTTGCTTTTACATAATTACCAAGCTTATTATAAGCTTTACCTAAATTATTATATGAAAGAATTGTTGCCTTCTTATCACTTGCTTCAAGGGATAACTGATAAGCTTTTGTAAAATAATTAATTGCTTCATTAATATTATCAAGTTCGTAATTCAAATTGCCTAAATGGTTGTAAATATTACACTGCCCCCCCTTATGATAAATATCCTTATACTGTTGCAATGCTTTTTGGAAATAATTATCGGCTTCGTTATATAATTTTTGTTGTAAAAAGTAGTACCCTAAATTTTCATTGGAATATGCAATACCAAACAAATAGTTTACTTTTGTGGCTATCTCCAGTCCTTTGTAATAATACTCTTTCGTCTTGTCGTAATCGCCAAATTTTTGATATAGTAACCCAATATTATTATAAGAGAGGACCAACCCATTACTATCTTTTGCTTCGTCCTTTAGTTCCAAAGCCGAAAGATAAAACTTTAGAGCCTTAAAATAATTTCCCCAATTCCAATGCAAAACGCCCAAGTTATTAAAAGTTACCGATAAAGCACGAATATTTTTTGTCTTTTGGCGCAATTCCAACGCTTCCAAATAATATTTTTCTGCTTCTTTATACTCACCGATACGCCAATAATTTAACCCGATACATGTTAATGCATAAGCAATATCTTCTTTATCTTTTAGTTCCTTAAATAAAGATAGCGATTTAAAATGGTATTCGTTAGCTTCGCTAAACATATATTTTCTTTCATAAGCTAAACCGAGTACGGAAAACAACCTTGCTTTAATTTTTTTATTATCAAAATAAGAAAAATACTCAAAACCTCTTTTATATGTAGTAATAGCGCTATCAAATTCCAATTTTTGTATATATATCTGCCCTAAATTAATTAGCCCTTCGCAAAACAAATTAAAATTTCCGGCTTTTTCGGATACTTGAACTGCGCTATTAGCATAAAACATTTTTTTATTAATATCTTTATTAATATCATACAGCTTTGAAATTTCAATAAAATATTTACCTATTTTATCCCTCGTAACTTCTACCATTTCCCTTTTTAAACTATCTATAGCTATTTGATTGGTTTGAGCGGCCACACCAAAATTAATTAGCAGTACAAAAAACAAAATAAATCGTTTAATCAAATCCATCTTAAAACGTTAAATTAAATTAGTTTAAAATACAAAAATAAGTATATAATTATAATAAAAAAACTCACAACTAAATATAACATCTAATTGTGAGTTTATTTTACAAATATTCAGTTTTTTATTTTTCGAGAATCATCTTTTTTGATATTGAAATACCGTTGCAGCTTAACTGATACACATAAATTCCGCTTGAAAGATTTAACCCTTTTTGCATTGGGTTAAACTCAATTTCGTAATTTCCGGCAATTAGATAACCGTTAAGTAGTTCCGCAACTTCATTACCCAAAATATCATAAATTTTAAGTTTTACTTCTCCGGTATTGTTTAACGAAAAACTTATTTTTGTGGATGGATTAAACGGATTTGGATAATTTTGTAGAAGCTTAAATTCTTTAGGAATTTCATTATTAATAGGTATTACAATACTTACACTCGGTTCAATTAATATTGTATTGACTACCGGATTAAAGTTATAATAAAAATCATTTGAAGTTGAGCCACCGGCAACAAGTATGTTACCGTTTGATAGCATATCCATAGATACACTGCCGACAATATAGTTAGTAGGCAATACGTAAGTTCCTGTCGGTTCGTATAGTGTATTTGTTCTTAAATCGACCGTATATAAACATAAATTATTATTTTCGGCAGTGTACTTTGTTGCTAATAAGTATATTTTATCTCTTTGCTTATTTAGTGTATATGCGGAAATTGAATAACCTTCTTGTAAGCTAATTGCTTTATCAAGCACTATTTTAGAAAAGACCTTTGTTGAGGGATTAAAGCTTATTAAATGAATTACTCCGGTTGTGGTTTCAATTGTATAGAAATCGTAATTGCCGTTAAAATCTTTATTGCTTCCGTTGGCTTTATAATTATTAAACAATGACAACCCTGTCGGGGACTCGAACAAAGTTTGAGAAATTAAAGTAAATTGGTTTGTAGCAGGATCATATTCTTCAACATTTTCATAATACGGATCACCGTAAACTCCGTTTCCTCCAAAAATATATGCTTTGCCGTCTGATGTGGGTACAATTATAGCAGAAGCTCGAGGAAAGTTTAAAGCACCTGTCAGTGAAAAAGTATTGTTTATGGGGTCGTAAATTTCTCCGTAAGTAGCACTATTATTATCATACCAGCCTCCTACCAATAAAATTTTACCGTTAGTAAGCTCTACTCCGTTTAATATCATTCTACCATAATTCATAGTAGAACTAACAGCGTTAAAAGTATTACCGTTTGGATTAAATGTTTCTACAGTATTATACCCGGGGGCAATACCCAAATTATCTGAACCGCCAAAAATATAATACAACCCGTTTGAGTGTTTCACTAAAGCCGGAGTATCATGCGGGTAGTTCATGTTTAACAGTAAAAACATATTATTGTTAGCATAGTATTCCGCAGTATTAAGCGAAATAAAATCTGTTGTATGTCCTCCTATTAATAAAACGTCTCCGTTATCTAAAACAACATGATGCTGCCCCATCCTCGGTGTATTCATATTGGGTCCTACAGAAAATACACCTCCTGCGTTTTGTGCACATAATAAAACCGGAACTAAGAACAGTAGTAATATTTTTTTCATATTTCCCCCTAAAAATTAGAATTAAATTATTTTTGTAGCTGTTATATTTAATTTAAGAATAAAAGAGCTTATTGTCAATTTTTATAAAACAATTCTTAAAAATTATTTTGCAATACACTTATTGTTTTTATTATTATATTTACTTGCTTTTTTACACCAAACAGCAAGTTCGCGTCTGCAACCGCCAATTGAATTAGGATCGGTAAAGGCGGCATATTTACAAAAATAATCGCAAAATTTTGGTAATTCTTCTTTTTCTTTCGTGTTTCGGTTCATATTATTTAATATTAAATTGATTTTTTTGATGAGAATTATAATAAAGTTTCTTATCTTTAACAAGTTAAAATTATAATGTTACGAATGAAAATATTTAATTATATACAAGATATTTATCGGCAAAAAGGTTCTGCATATTTTATATTGATAGACCCCGATAAAACAAACGGTAAAAAGCTGCGCAATTTAATTGATATTTCAATTGATAGTGATGTTGACGGCTTTTTAATCGGCGGCAGTTTAATGGTAGGAGGCGATTTAGATAGTTGCATTACGGATATTAAAAATAATACAAATAAACCTGTTATTATTTTTCCGGGAGGTGTTTCGCAGGTTTCAAAACTTGCGGATGCATTATTATTTATTTCGTTAATAAGCGGAAGAAATGCTCATCAACTAATAGGCGAACACGTTTTAGCCGCACCGATTATCAAAAAATATGGTATTGAACCGATAAGTACAGGTTATATGTTAATTGAAAGCGGAAGTAGAACAACAGCCGAGTATATTAGCGGAAGCATGCCGATACCCCGCAACAAACCGGAAATTGCTGCTTCTACTGCTTTAGCGGCACAATATTTAGGAATGCAGATGGTTTACCTGGAAGCCGGCAGCGGAGCTTTAAATAGCGTACCTAACGAAATGGTTAAAGCTGTTTCTACATTTTGTGATGTTCCGGTAATTGTAGGCGGTGGTATTAAAACTCCCGAAGATGCACATAATAAGGTAATTTCGGGTGCTAAAATGATTGTTACCGGAAATTATTTTGAAAAAGAAGAACATTTTAATTTAATTAAAGAATTTGCTCAGGCGATTCATGTTAATATAAAAAGAACTATTATTACTTAAGGAATAACCATGGAATTAAATCAATTTATTATTGACTCGTTAACCGAAAGCAGTAAAGTTAAATTAGAAATTTTGGATAAATGTTCCACACAGATTTTTACGTTGGTCAATTCGGTAACAAATATATATAAAAACGGAAACAAATTATTATTATGCGGAAACGGCGGAAGCGCCGCAGATTGTCAGCACATTGCCGCAGAATTTATGATTAGACTTAGTCACCACATTCAGCGCCCCGCATTACCGGCAATTGCTTTAACTACAGATACAAGCAATTTAACTGCAGGCGGAAATGATATAGGTTTTGAAAACGTTTTTGCTCGTTTGGTTGAAGGGCTGGGGAACAATGGAGATGCTTTATTGGCAATATCTACAAGCGGAAATTCACAAAATGTTATTAAAGCAGTTAATACTGCTAAAGATAAAGGATTATTGACTATCGGATTTTTAGGAGGCAACGGCGGAAAACTTAAAGATTTGGTTGATATTCCGGTTATTATTCCTTCTTTTAATACGCAGCGCATTCAGGAAGGACACATAACCGTAGCCCATATTTTATGCGAAGGCGTAGAAACTTTACTATACGCAAAATAAAAAAGCCGAGTAATTGCTTTAACTCGGCTTATTAAATAATTCTACTATCTATTCTACTTTTATTCTATTAACTTTGGTACATCTCCCAACATTTCCTTAACGGAATAAGTCTTAACTTCCCCTATCCCCAATTTTTTAACCGATTCTATTATTTTATCTTTATCTCCCACAACAACAACTATCATTTTATCCGTTCTTACATATTTTTCGGCTACTTCTTTAACTTCTTTTTTTGTAATATTAAGTACGTCTGATACAAATGTGTTAAAATAATCGGAAGGCAAATTGTTTATTACCATATCGCTAAGTCGATTTTGTATATCACTAACAGTGGAAAAATAACTTGGGTAACTTAAAGCCAAGTAATTTTTACCTTTAGTTAACTCGTTGTCGGGAATCGGTTTTTTAATTTCGTTTAATTCATAAAAGAATTGGTATAGTGCACTATCCGTAACTTCTGTTTGAACGCTTGCGGTTGATATAAAACTACCGGTTTCTTTTCTAAAGCTAAAAAACGATCTTGCACCGTAAGTGTAACCATGCTGTTCTCTTAAATTATCATTTAAGCGAGAAGTAAACGATCCGCCTAATATTGTATTCATTACAGAAATAGCAGTATAATCTTTTGTGCTTCTTTTAACTCCTATTGTACCCATATAAATTACTGATTGTGCAGAACCAGGTTTATCTATAATATAAACTGTTGTATTTTTAGGAGATTCTTTCATTTCAAA
>CALGLM010000133.1 GCA_937930275.1 uncultured Ignavibacteria bacterium | reverse complement strand
GCAAGCGGGTAAACTTGGCAATTTTATTATCGAAGGACGTTATGAAGGAAACGAAATTAAGAATAAGATTGATTATCAAGGTGCTACTTATAAAGATGATATAGTTGCCGTTAAATTTGATTTAACAATTGATTCTCAAGATCGCTTTCCTTATCCCCGAAACGGATTTTATGTGAAATCGTATTACGAAACGGCCCAAAAGAACTTTGGAAGTGATGTCGGTTATACAAAACTATATAATAATTACTTAACAACATTTACCTTATATAATGCTCATACAATTACAACCAAATTTGTACTTGGATTTGCAGATGAAACATTGCCGTTAAGTCAGCAATATACTTTAGGGGGACAAAATTCATTTTTTGGCTACCGTGAAAATGAATATAGGGGGAGACAAATATTTGTAGCCTCGCTTGAATATAGATATTTTATACCATTTAGGTTGTTTTTTGATTCTTATGTAAAAGTTAGATATGATTTGGGTTCGATATGGGCAAGCAAGCAAGAAATCAGGTTTAAAGATTTAAAGCACGGCATAGGCACAACTTTATCATTGGATACGCCTATAGGACCGGCTGATTTTTCGGTAGGGCGAAGTTTTTATTTAAAGCAAAATGCACTTAAAAATATAGTTAGCTGGGGTGAGATATTTTTTTATTTTAACATAGGATATACACTTTAGCATAACTTAATAAAATATTTTAAATATTTATTAAAAATATTTACATAATCTTGACATTTTTGTCATATTTGTGTATTTTTATATAAGATATTTAGCTCCACTTATATTTTTTAACTTAACCGATAGGGTTAAACATGATTTATACAAAAACAGGTGAGTACGCTATCCGTGCTATTTTATTTTTAGCACGTCAACCTAAAGAAAATTTAATAATGTCATCGGAAATTGCCAAAAGCGAAGAAATCCCGTCACATTATTTAGCTAAAATTTTGCAAAGAATGGCAAAATTTGGTTATGTAGATTCCTTTAAAGGGAGAGGCGGCGGGTTTAAAATTACCGAAGCAGCTATGAAAAGTTCAATACTTGAAATTGTTGAACGAGTTGAAGGTCCTATAATTAATTTAAAGTGTGTTACCGGTTTAAAAGAATGTTCGGATGAAACACCTTGTCCTTTACACGAGGAATGGGCAGATTTAAGAAATAGGATTTATAATTTGATTTCGAGTAAATCGGTTGCTGAAGTTGCGGAAAAGTATTCACAGACTTTACGGAAACCCGTAAAATAGTTTAAATTAAAAAACCCGCAATTGCGGGTTTTTTGCTATTTGTTATCGTTTTTATAAAGTTTTATATATTCTAAGTCAGCGCAAAGCAAACTAAGATTATTAATGCACTCTGCCGATAATAAGAAATATTTTTCGTTAAATATTTCGGCAATAAACGTTCCCCCTTTTTCACTTACTATCTTCAATCCGTTAACAACAATTTCGGTATTGTTTTTAATTTCAGATTTCAGTTTATTAAAATAGTCGTCATCAAATTTATTTTCGCTATTTCTAATAATTCTAATTAATCCGTTAAAAGCTTTTGCCGAAAATAAAATATCTTCAAAAGTATTATATAACTCGTTCTTCTTAACAATTTCCAAAATACGAGTTATATCTTCAATATTTTGCAACTGAAAATTTGAATATTCGTTTAACTGATTTACAAATTCGGGAACATTTATTTTACTTAAATTCATTTTTTAGTCTCGTTTAATTCCTATTCCAATACCGTCACCAATCGGAAATATTTGTGCTTCTAAACTTTTATGGTTTAAGAACAATTGATTAAATGACGAAACTTGCTCTGTTGAATTACGGAAGGGAATCGGTATATCTTCCAAATTTTCCGCAACGTATCCTTTCCACAACAAATTATCGATAAAGATAATTCCGCCCTTATTTAATAAATTTAATGAAAGATTAAATAACTTTTCATAGTATAGTTTGTCGGCATCTAAAAAAATAAAATCATATTTTTTATCACTACTTTTCATTATCTCTTCTGCTTCACCAAATAAAATATTAATTTTTCCTTCTAAACCGGCTTTAGAGATAAATTCTTTTGCCATAGGCATGTTATCTTTACTTTTTTCGATAGTATCTACAATGCCTTCTTTAGCCATCCTGTTTGCCATTTTAATCGTTCTCTATTCTATTCCACTACCATTTTCCATTTCATTATTCCGCTGTTTTAATTCAATTAATATTTCTATCTACTCCTCACATTTGTAATCTACTATA
>CALGLM010000132.1 GCA_937930275.1 uncultured Ignavibacteria bacterium | reverse complement strand
AAAAAAGTTAAATTAGCCGATTTAAAGGACAATGCCAATATTTTTAGAGTAAATACATTTGATGAAAAAGTTTGTAAAAAATTAAATAAGTATTTTTTAAGCTACAAGAAGTTAACGGAATAAAAAAACTATAAAAATCATAATATTTACGAAAATATTCTGAATCCTTTTTTTATGTTACTCATCTAATGGTTAGTTTAAATTTATTTATAGCGGAATGTAAATCCAAAAAATTAACAATTCCACATTAACAAACAACAACCAAACAACCAAAATGAGGAAAAAATGAAAAGCATTTTTAGGTTATTAACCCTATTTGCACTCGTATCATCTTTAATGTATGCACAAAGCGGAACAAAGATGTTAGGAGTAAATGCAAAATCGATAGGAAGAGCAGGAACTATAATTGGTAATTTTGATTCACCCGATTTAATGATGAGCAACCCGGCAGGTATTTCGTTTTTAGATAACAGTCTTGTGGATGTAAATTTATCTTTAATGTTTCCCACAACACATTTTAAAAATTCTTTAAATGATGTTGACGGTGATAAAAATACATTTGTTATGCCGGATTTGGCTTATGTTAACAAATATAAGGATAGTAAATTTACTTGGGGAGCCGGTCTTTTTACTGCAGGCGGAATGGGTGCGGATTTTTCGTTAAAGCATGAATTATTTCGCAATCAAGACGGCAGCTACGAACTTCAAAAATATCATTCAATGCTTGCAGTTATGCAAGGAGGTTTAAGTGCTGCTTATAAATTAACCGATAACTTTTCGGTTGGTGTTACGGCTCATTTAGTTTACAGCATGTTAGAGTTTTCTATGCCGTATTCGTTAAATCCTTCGGTTATGCAAGGCGAAGCTATGCCGGGAATGACATTCGGTCAAATGTTTGCAGCACCTAATACAATGGGTGGATTTGGTTATACAGAGGTTACCGCAAATGCAGAAATGAAAGATTTGGCAGGTATTGGTTTTAACGGAAAAATTGGATTTGCTTATGTTGTGAACGAACAACTTTCGTTAGGGCTATCTTATACTATGCCTACCACTATTACCTATAAAAACGGTAAAGCAAATATGGATATGACTGCACAGTTAAACGATGCATTCGGAAAAGCTGTTCAGGGATATATGATGCAAAATCCTAATGCAACTATGTTAGAAGCTCAAGGTGCAGTTATGAACCAATTTGCGGGAATGGGAATTGATTTGAGTAAAGGCGCTATTGCAGATTATGATTTAGAAGTTGAATTAACATTTCCTCAGGTAATAGGATTTGGTTTTGCTTATACACCAAGTAAAGAGTTTACATTATCGGGTGATTTTGAATGGCAAAATTGGAAAAGTGCTTTTGATAAAATGACAATTAATCTATCCAACGGTGCAAACCCAAATATTAATAAAATGATGGGAAATTCTGGTGCTTTCCAAATGGAATTTCCGATGAACTGGAAAGATGTAATAGCTATTAAACTTGGCGCCGAGTATGATGTTAATAAAGCTTTAACTTTACGTTTGGGTTACAGCTACAATCAAAACCCTGTTCCCGAAACAACAGTATTTCCGGTATTTCCGGCTATTGTTGAACACCATTTAACATTTGGCGGTAGTTACAAATTAACCGAATTATTAACTGTTCATGCTGCAATTGAAACAGCGTTAAATAATTCGATGGATGCAAGCAGCGATAATATTATTGCTAATGAATATAAAAATAGTACAAGCGAATTAGGTACATTTTTAGCTCACTTGGCTTTTTCTTATCAATTATAAAATTTTTGTACATATTTGTTAGTTTAAAATAAGTTTGCCGTAGTTAATAAAAATAATAATTTATTAATTACGGCTATTTTTATTTTTGCTTGTCGGCATTATTTAAATAGTAATTATAAATTTACTATTTCATTAATTCTACAAAAAATGTAGTTCCTTTATTAACTTCGCTTTCGACCCAAATTTTACCTTTTCCTGCTTCTATAATTCTTTTTACAATAAATAGTCCTAAACCTGTGCTTGGCTCGCCGGCAGTACTTTTAGATGAGGTTTTTTGAAAAGGCTTGAATAATAAATTTAATTCGTTTTCTTTTATTCCTTGACCTTGGTCTTTAACTTTTACAACAACACTATTTTCGGTTTCAGTAATAGAAACTAAAATTACCGTATTGGGATTTGAAAATTTTATTCCATTAGAAATTAAATTAGTAAAAACCTGTTCTATTTTAATTTTATCTGCATTAACTAAAATTAACCCCTTGGAATCAAACTCAATCACAATATTTTTTCTATCGGCTATTAAGCGTTGCCTTAGAATTATTTGATCTAAAAATAAATCAATATCAAATTGTTCAATTTTAAGTGCAATATTTCCGGATTCAATTGCAGATACACTTAACAAATCCGAAACCAATCCTAACATAAAGTTGGATAAATGTTTAATTTCTTTAATAAACTCAACTTGTTCATTTTCGCAAGCCGTTTCTTCAAGAAATTCGCAGTAATTAAAAATATTGCCCAAAGGGTTTCTTAAATCATGCGCAGCCATGCCTAATAAGTAATTATTAATTTTCATCGATTCTTGTAATTCACGATTCTTTTTGGCAATTTCTCGTTGAGTGTTTATTAATTCATTATTTACTCTGCTTAGCTCGTTAAATAAGTGATCATTTTTAACAGCTGCATCTATAACATCCTGTTGTTCTTTGTTAATACTTCTAATGGCGTTAGTCTGTTCTGAATTAATTTGAGCCATTGCTTCTAAAAATCGCTTAAAATCAACTCTAAATGGAGAGGCAAAAATAAACATTTCTCCTTCGTTAATTATTCCGCTAAAAAAGTGTGTGGAAAAATTTGAAATTTCCGATTTAAGAACTAATTCCCAGCCAAAAGATGCTGTTCTTTTTTTTATTTCGGTTAAAAAATTTAAAGCCAAACTAATATACTCGGGTACAAAAAGTTCAACAAACATTTTTCCCTTAATATCAATATCGTTAAAGCCGCCTTTAAAATATTTTACCGAATTAATTTTACCAATAGAATCACAAGTAATAAACAGCCCGTCATTTGAATAATGCATTTAATACTCCCTACTGAATATAAAAGTAATTAGCAAGTGCTAAAGCCGAATCAAAATTTGATGCATACCCATCAGCTCCTATATTACGCCAAAGGTCTTTTGTTAAGTTGAAAGGATAACCACCCACAATAATTTTAACATCTTTTATTGCTTCGTCATTTCTTATTTTTAAAATCAACTCTTCAACGGCAGAAAGATTATAAGTCATAGTTACCGAAATTGCAATTACTTTTGCTTTGTATAATGAAATAGCTTTAATTAAACTTAGCTGAGGAGTGTTTGCGCCAAAATAATATGCATCCCAACCATTTAACTCAAACAAATCTGCTATCATCCTTGGTCCCAATTCGTGTAATTCACCGTTAATGCACGCAATGCATATTTTTTTATTTTGCTTCGGATTACTAAATATGTACGAATATAAACTGGACATAATAAATTGAGTTGCTGCAGTTATAAAATGTTCTTGTGCCACAAATATTTTACCTAATTGCCATAACCTGCCGACTTCTTTTTGGGTTACTTGAAAAATATTTAGATAAATATCCTTAATTGTTGCCCCATTTTCCAAAGTAGTGAAAATAAGTTTTGATGCATCGTCTTTATTTCCTTCAATTAAAAAATTTAAATAATTTTGGGCAATATCTTTAAAAGGATTATCATCAAGAATATAAGAATCAAATTTTGGACTTTCTGATTGAAAAATATCAATTGCATTATCCAAATAAGTTAATGCTTCTTCTAAACCTTCTTCGTTAAAAAAAAGTCGTAATGCATCTTTGGTTATTTTGAAGTTCGCAATAATGTGTTCGGGCGGAAGATTAATCGTTGAAAAAAATATTTTTACCCACTTAATATATTCTTCAAACAAAATGGGTTCGTTAAGTTTTAATGATTCTGCTAAATAGCTTAGGTGGTATTCGGTATCTTCGTAAAAAGATCTTTTCTGTTGGAAATTATATTCTGATAAAACTGGCTGTAACTCAATTTGTTTTGCGACTATGTATTCAACTAATAAATCTTTTGAATCTTGAATTTTAAGTCCTGCCTTTTTAGTCGGGTTCATTTATTTATTCTGTTTTATTAAAAGGATAGTTTTATACTATTTAATTTTAAGTTACTTATTTTTGCTTTAACTGTCAATGGATTTATTAAATAAATAAAAAATAATATTATTTATTAATAGAAAAATTATTTTATATCATTTTTTGCTCTTTTATTTTGTAAAATAAAACAATATATTTGTGTACGTAAACGTACATATTAAATAAAAGTAAACGTTAAGGAATAGTTTATGGCAAATATATATTTAATTAACGAACTATCTGAAAAACTAAGCATACCACAACAGCAACTTTCCGAATGGGAAAAAGAGAAGTTATTTAAACCGGCAGGTTATACAGAAGAAAATATACCATATTTTACCGAAGAGATATTAAAAGAATGTACAGTAATACAAAATTTTATTAATTTAGGATACTCACTTCCCGAAATTCAAAAAATAATAAAAAATGTTGGATTACCCAAAGAATTAAATAACGGTAAAACCGCTAAACCAAAAAAGAAACTTTTAACCGTTGGTGAACTTGCCGAACGAGCTAAAATATCTGCACGTACTATTAAGCATTGGGAAGATAAGGGAATAATTGAACCAGATATGAGGAGCGAGGGCGGATTTAGACTTTACGGTGAAAATTATGTTTTCTTTTGCAGTTTAATATTAGACTTGCAAAATTTTAATTATTCGTTAGATGAAATTAAAATTATTTCGGATTACTTTAGGAACTTCCTTTTTTTTCAAAAATTTCCCGAGCAGTTTACGAAAGAGCATATTACTACGGAAACCGAAAAAATGGAATATGAAATTGCCAATTTATTTGAAAAAATGGGAAAATTAAAAGAGGGAATTGAACGATGGGAAAAGTTACTTAAAAGTAAACATAAAGAAATTGAAGCCATTAAACAACAAAACAACAAGAGGGAAATTTGAGTTACTGTGAAAATTTTTATAGACTTGCCGAAGCTTTTAAAAACGATAATACTTTTAACGTAAAAGATGAAGAAATGAAATTTTATAGTATAAATTTTAATTCAAAAAACAGTGATGTAAATTGTTACGAGCATAAAATATTTGAAAACGGTTATTTGTTAAATGTTTTATTAAATTATTCTTTAAATAATAATTCTTATTCAAAAAAATATATATTCCCAAATATTTGCGAAAACGATAGCTTTTTTAACTGCAATAATAATTTTTCGTACAAAATTCTACATCCGATAAACGGCAAACCTGCAAAAGAATTGGTTATTATACTGCACGGATTAAACGAAAGAGATTGGTCTAAATATTTAACATGGGCTGAAAAAATTTATAAAGATACAGGTAAAAGTGTTGTATTATTTCCTATCTCGTTTCATATGGATAGAGCACCGGTAGAGTGGAGTGCAAGTCGAATAATGAATGAAGTTTCTAAAGAAAGAAAAAATTTAATACCTAACTTAGCCAATTCTTCGTATGCAAATGCGGCATTAAGCACGCGTATGAATTTTGAACCGGAAAGATTTTATTTATCCGGAATACAAAGTTATTTAGACGTAATACAATTTATTGAAGAGATAAAATCCGGTAAACATAAGTTTATTGCGCCGGATGCAAAAATCGACTTTTTGGGTTACTCGGCTGGTGCTTTTTTAGGCGAACTGCTTATGATGGGGAATTATAAAAATTATCTTGCTTTAAGTAAGATTTACGTATTTTGCGGAGGTTCGGTTGTTCAAGAGATGTATCCTTCAAGTAAAGCAATTTTAGACGGTGAAGCTACAGATATTATGAAAAAATATTATACAGATAATTTTGGCGAAAATATAAAAAGAAATGATTTTGTTTATAAAGTATATAACAAATATGAAGAAATAAGTTTAATATTTAAATCTATGTTATCTATTGATAAAATGCGTAATTTAAGAAATTCGTTATTAAGCAGTTTAAATAATAGAATTAGAGTGACTGTTTTGGAAAAGGACAAGGTTTTTAGTTTGTCCGGCGTTAAAGAGACTTTTGCATGCATGCCAAGTAACAATGTTAATATTTTAGATTTTGAGTTTAATTACACTCATGAAAAACCTTTTCAAGATAAATGTAATTATGATGACAAAGTAACCGAAGCGTTTAACTATATTTTTAAAGACATTTGTAATTTTTTTATTGAATAGAATTTTTTTTTGAAATAATAATTTGATTTTAGTCTAAATCTAAGTAAATTATTTTATATATAAATAATTACAATTAATATTGAGCTAAAATTGCAAATAGTCGATATTTCAACAATTTTAATTATTCTGGCTTTGGGGAATCTTTTTATGTCCTTTATACTTTTAAGTATAAAAGGAGTGATTTTTAGCAAAGAGACTTTTGCATTATTTACTTTTGCTAAAATAATGCATTCAATAGCTTGGTTATTGTTGTTTTTGCGAGGTATTATTCCCGATTTTGTTTCGATTATATTGGGTAATTCTTTCCTTTTTGTTGGTTGGTATTTTGAAACTTCGGCAATATTAAACGTACAATTAAAAAGTAAAATAATTAACAAATTATTATTAGCTATAAGTGTTATCGGAATTATTGCCTTTATTGTATTTTCAAAATATCCGGGAGTGAGAGTAGGTATTTCTTCCGTTATATCTTTATTAATATTTTTTGTTTTTATGGTAGGGTTGTTTATTGAAAAAACAAAAACTTATTTACCAAAATTAATTGGTCTATTATCAATATTTTTCTGTGTGCCGCTATTATTCAGGGCAGCTTGGGGTTTTTCGGCACCGGTAAGTGTATCGCTAAAAACTCCTAATATTATACAAAGCGTTGTTTTTGTTACAGCTTTTTTAGTATTTATTACCAATAGTATCGGTTATTTACTGCTTATAAAAGAAAAACAAGAAGAATTAATATTAGAAAATGAAGAAAAGTTTTCCAAGGCTTTTTATGCTTCGCCGCAATCATTAATTATCTATAACATAAAGACAGATAAAATATTAGAAGCGAACAATAATTTTTTTGAACTTACACACTATAAAAAAGACGAATTATTGGGAAAAAGTATTTATGATTTAAAAATTTGGATTGACAAATCGTATATTGTTGAAATTATTAATTCAGAAAAAGATATAATTTTAGAAAATGAATTAATGTTACACAATTTGAAGGGTGAAAAATTAATTGTTAAAATGACTATAATTAAATACAATGTTAACAATAATAAAGTTGTATTAATATCGTTTCGTGATATTACACTACAGACAGAATACGAACAGCTTTTAATGGAAAATGCGGAAAAATTAAGTAAACTTAATCAAACAAAAGATAAATTTGTATCTATTCTTGCCCACGATTTAAGATCTCCGTTTAACATCTTTTTAAATTATAGCGAGTTTTTGGCAAATGAATCGGACAAATTGCCGCGCGATGAGATTATTGAAATGAGTAAAATGTTAAACGATTCGTTAAATAAACAGTTTGAGCTTCTTACCGATTTATTAAGTTGGACAAGATTACAAAGCGGAAATTATCTGCCTCAAAAATTGAAATTTTATATTGAGCCGGTGGTTAAAAAGATATGTGAGCAATTAAATGTTAATGCATCCCGTAAAAGAATTAAAATTAATATTAATGTTAATAAATCGATTTTAATTTATTACGATGAAGATATGCTTAAGCTTGTATTACGTAATTTAATTTCCAATGCAATAAAATTTACTAATTATGAGGGATTGATAATTATTAACTCCAGTTGTGACCAAGAGTATGTTTATATTGAAATAATTGATAACGGAGTTGGAATTGAGCAGGAAAGACTTGAGAATATTTTTTCCAGTCTCCATTCTTCAACGGGAGGTACCCTCGGCGAAAAAGGGACCGGCTTAGGATTGATGTTGTGCAAAGAAATAATAGAAAAACACGGCGGTGAAATAAGTGTTAGTAGTAAAATAAGCGAAGGAAGCAGGTTTAATTTTAGTATTCCAATTCAAGTTTAATATTATTGGTTTAAACTGTGATTTATGTGATTTGTATGATGTATGTGAAATTGAAGAGAATTAGATTATATCCTGTAAATCCTGGTTCAGAAAAGCGTTAAATAAGTTCCGAGTTCCGAGTCATTTATAACTCGGAACCGGCTAAAAATTATTTTAATAGTGT
>CALGLM010000131.1 GCA_937930275.1 uncultured Ignavibacteria bacterium | reverse complement strand
AATTTGTTGATTTTTTTGAAATCGGCGAAGAAGATTCGTTAAGCGGAAAAGTCGGACAATTAATTGGTGTTGCGGCAATCGGTAAGGATGTTATTGTAACTGCACGTATCCCAAATCAACAAGTTCCTGCCGGTGCTTCAAGTGCTTTTTACTTTAAAGATAGAAATCCGCAAGATTATGAAAGATGGGGTTTCGGAATTCAAGGTAGCGGTTGGGGAACTACCGTACACGGAATAGCTTCAACAAAAGACTCGGTTTTGGTCGGAGGAATTCCTTATCAAGGACCATCGTATCGTTTCTATAACTTTTCTCAAAACATTACTACACCAGGACGTGGTTCTTATTTCTTTATGTCATCTCAACCGATGGAAATAAATGGTCCGCATACCGGCGGGTTTGATATGATTAGAGATTGTGCCGTAATTCCTGACGGTGATTATTCTGTAACTACAACACCTTTTTATACATCGCGTAATGCTTTAACTTCTACAAGCTTAAACGGCGGTATATCTTTATGGGATGGCGGGAATTATTTAACCCCTGCCGGTTATACAAGTCAAAAAGTTATTGATGCGGTTGGGTTGCTACAACTTGATGCGGCTATACCTTACGGAATTACCGTAGATAATAAAGATAAATACTTATGGGTAGCCGGAGTAGATTCCACAAGACGTTGGGTAAAAGGATTTACTTTATTAGGTTCGTTTGCTAATGTAGCTGCCGAACTTCCGTCTCAAAATAGCGGAGATGCCCCAAATCCAAACGGAGCCCCTTTAAAAGCTCCTTGTGACGTTGCTTTTTCTGCTGACGGCGAAACCGCATATGTAATTGATGCGGTTAATAAATGTGCGTTTAAGTACATATTTGCAGATCCTTCGGGTGTTGATGACGATTTAGCTTTGAACTACAGTTTTGAATTGCTTCAAAATTTCCCGAATCCGTTTAATCCTTCAACTTCTATTTCGTATCGTTTACCAAAAGATGGTTTTGTTTCGTTAAAAGTATATGATATGTTAGGTAAAGAAGTTGCAACTTTAGTTAGCGAAAGTAAAGCTAAAGGACAATATGCCGTTAATTTTGA
>CALGLM010000130.1 GCA_937930275.1 uncultured Ignavibacteria bacterium | reverse complement strand
AGTCACAGCCTTCCAAGCTGTTGGTCGCGGGTTCGAGTCCCGTCTCCCGCTCTTGCACAAAATTTTTAGGCTGACGTAGCTCAGTTGGTAGAGCACACCCTTGGTAAGGGTGAGGTCACCGGTTCAATCCCGGTCGTCAGCTCGAAGGTTGGCTTGAAGCCTTTTTTTTTGTCATTTTTAAACAATAAAGTTTGCTGATTTGGAGTTATCATGGCTAAAAGTAAAAATATTAGGCAAATAATAATATTAGAAAGTACTGCCGGCACAGGTTACCGATATACTACTAAAAAGAATAAAAGAAATCACCCCGGAAGAGTAGAATTTAAGAAATACGATCCAGTAGTAAGAAAACACGTAGTATTTAAAGAAACTAAATAAAAAATACGTCAGTGGCTCAATTGGTAGAGCAGCGGTCTCCAAAACCGCAGGTTGGGGGTTCGAGTCCCTCCTGACGTGCGAAACTTAAAGCTTACTAATATGAAAGAGAAAATTGTAAATTTTTTTAACGATGTAGTAAAAGAAATGAAGAAAGTAACTTGGCCGACAATGGACGAGTTAAAAGAATCTACTGCAATCGTTATTGTGTTATGTTTAATCTTGGCACTTTTTACTTACGGTATTGATATCGCAATATCCCAAATATTTAAGGGGATCTTTTAATAGTGGAAAATGCACAAGCAAAATGGTATGTAGTTAAAACATTTTCGGGTCATGAAAATAAAGTTAAATCTTTAATTGACTTGGAACTTCGCGATAACGATTACTTACGTGAACGTATTGTGGATGTTTTAGTGCCCACCGAAAAAGTCTTTGAAGTTAAAGACGGTAAAAAAAGGACAAAAATTAAGAACTTTTTTCCCGGCTACATTCTATTACATGCAGAATTAGACAACAAGGTAAAAGATTTTATAGTTAATACTCCCTCGGTAATGGGTTTTTTAGGTACAAAAAATCAACCAAATCCATTACAGCCGGATGAAGTAAAAAGAATAGTAGGACGCATCACAAAAAGTGAAGAAGGGGAAAGAACCGAGACTATTTACCGTGCCGGAGATTATGTTAAAATAATAAACGGACCGTTTAACAACTTTAGCGGCTTTGTTGAAGAAGTTAACGAAGAAAAGATGAAAATAAAAGTAATGGTTTCAATATTCGGAAGAAAAACCCCTGTTGAAATCGATTTTGCGCATGCAGAATTAGAAAAATAATTAAATTATATATTATAAGTTAGGTTAAGCTATGGCTAAGAAGATAACAGGTTACATCAAATTACAAGTACCGGGTGGTCAGGCAAATCCATCCCCGCCGATAGGTCCGGCTTTAGGTCAAAAAGGTGTAAACATCATGGAGTTCTGCAAGCAGTTTAATGCAAGAACAGCCGATAAAGTAGGATTAATTATACCTGTTGTAATAACAGTATATCAAGATAAGTCGTTTACATTTATAACAAAAACCCCACCGGCAGCAGTTTTATTAAAAAAAGCTGCAAACTTACCAAAAGGTTCGGCAGAACCAAACAAAACAAAAGTTGGTAAAGTAACGGCAGACCAAATAAGAGAAATTGCAACATTAAAAATGCCTGATTTAAATGCTAATGACATAGACCATGCAATGAGTATGATAGCCGGAACGGCACGTAGCATGGGTATTGTTGTTGAAGGTTAATTAAAAAATTAAAGTCGGTAGAGCAATGAAAGTATCTAAGAGATTAAAAGAGTTAAGAAAGCAAGTTGACCTTAATAAAGAATATACATTAGAAGAGGCAATTGCTACATTAAAAAATAAAGCCAACGCAAAATTCGTTGAGACTTTAGATTGTGCCATAAGATTAGGAATTGATCCTAAAAAGGCAGACCAAGCCATACGTAATACAGTTATATTACCTCATGGTGTCGGTAAAACTGTAAGAGTATTAGTTATGACTCCTTCAAAAGCTCAAGAAGCTTTAGATGCCGGAGCAGACTATGCCGGATATACAGAATATGTAGAAAAAATTAAAGCCGGTTGGTCGGATATAGATGTAGTAATTGCTACTCCCGATGCAATGGTTGAAGTCGGTAAACTCGGTAAAATATTAGGTCCTCGTGGCTTAATGCCAAACCCTAAAACGGGTACGGTTACTATGGATGTTGCCAAAGCTGTAAAAGAAAGCAAAGCCGGTAAAATTGAATTTAGAAACGAAAAAGGCGGTATTATTCATGTTGGTTTAGGCAAAATTAACTTTGAGCCACAACAACTAAAAGAAAATGCTTTAGCGTTTTTGAACCAGATAGCAAGATTAAAACCAACCACCGTAAAAGGACAGTACATTAAAACATGTTACTTATCTACTACAATGGGTGTAGGTTTAAAATTATCTAACGAAGAATTATCCGGATTAACTAAATAAGATTACGCACTCACTTATATAAATGCTTCTAACTTGAGTGAAAATGATGTAGAGGTCAAATGAACAGAACAGAAAAAGAGCAGTTAATTGAGCAGGTAAAAGAAAAATTAAACAACGCTGTTGGCGTGTTTGTTGTAGATTACCGCGGAATTAACGTAGAAGACATCACAAAGCTTCGTAAAGCATTTAAAACAGAAGGTGTTGAATACAAAGTATTTAAGAACACTTTTGTGAAAAAAGCTTTAGAAAGCGAAAACAAGTATGAAAAATTGAATGACTTGTTGGAAGGGATGACAGGTATCGTTTTTGCTCCTGAAAACTTTGTAGCAGCAGCTAAAATTATTAAAAAGTATAGTGACGAAAAACAAAAACTTACTTTTAAAGGTTGTTACATCGATAACACATTTTATGGTGCAGAAAACTTGGCAACCATCGCTTCAATGCCGACAAAACCGGAAATTATTGCGGGAATTATAGGAAGTATAGCAAACCCAGCAACAGGTATAGTTGGAGCAATAAACGCGGTTATGAGAGATTTGGTAAATGTTATAGACCAAATAAGCAAAAAAGAAGCCGCATAATTTAACTTTGTAAATAAAAATATTGGAGAATACAATGTCTGAAAAAATAGCAGAAATAGTTGAGAAAATTAAAGGTTTAACCTTAGTAGAAGCTAGCGAATTAAAGAAAGCTTTAGAAGATACTTTTGGCGTAACAGCAGCAGCTCCCGTAATGGTAGCAGGTGCAGCTCCGGCACAAGAAGCAGCTAAAGAAGAAGAAAAAACAGAATTTGACGTAGTATTAGAAAACGCCGGTGCAACAAAAATTAACGTAATTAAAGTTGTACGTGCTCATACAAGCTTAGGCTTAAAAGAAGCAAAAGACTTAGTTGACGGAGCTCCTAAAGCAGTTAAAGAAGGCGTTACTAAAGACGAAGCTGCAAAAATTAAAAAAGAATTAGAAGAAGCCGGCGCTACTGTATCAATAAAATAATTGTGCTTAATAATTATTTTATATTAATAAATTTAGAAAGTGGTAAAGCGGTAAAAACCGCCGTGCCACTTTTATGTATTTTTATAGACCAAAATTTTAATAATATTTATGGAGGTAACGATTGGAGGAAAGGAAAGTAAATCCATTGACAGGTAGAATTTCCTTTGCGTCCATCCGGCCGGCAATCGAAATTCCGGATCTGTTAAATATTCAAGTCGATTCATTCGAAGAATTTTTACAAGCAAACGTACCGCCGTCGGAAAGAAAAGATGTCGGATTGCAAGCAGTTTTTAATGCCAATTTCCCGATTTTAGACACAAAAGAATTCTATCGACTAGACTTTATTGAATATTACATTGAAAGACCGAGATTTTCGATTTGGGAATGTGAAGAACGCGGGTTAACTTATGCAGCACCTTTAAAGGCAAAGCTTCGTTTATCCACAAAAGACGAGGAAACCGGAGAGTATATTAATGCGGTCGAGCAAGAGGTATATTTAGGTAATTTACCTTTTATGACCGAAAGAGGAACATTTATGATAAACGGAGCCGAAAGGGTTATCGTAAGCCAATTACACAGGTCTCCGGGTGTCGCTTTCTCTCAATCAGTTCATCCAAACGGAACACCAATCTATTCCGCTCGTATTATTCCTTTCCGTGGTTCATGGGTTGAATTTGCAACCGATATTAACCACGTTTTATATATTTATGTTGACAGACGTAAAAAATTCCCTTCAACCGCTTTATTGCGTGCGTTGGGTTATGTTATGGATGAAGATATCTTGAATTTATTCAACTTAGTTGAAGTAGTTCAAGTTAACGACATTGATGATAGCTATATCGGTCGTATTGCTGCTGCAGATGTTATTGACAGCTCGACAGGTGAAATTTATGTTGCCAAAGACGGCAGATTAGATGAAGATGCTATTAATAACATTAAAATTTCCGGTATTAAGGCTATTAAGTTAATTAGTAAGGAAACTACTCCTGACCAAGACTTAATTATTAATACTTTGATTAAGGATACCGCTAAAACAGAAGAAGAAGCGTTATTCTCTATCTACAGACAAATGCGTTCCGGTGAAGCTCCGGATGTTGAAACCGCTAAAGGTTTATTAGATAAAACATTCTTTAACGATAAACGATACGACTTAGGTGAAGTGGGTCGTTTTAGAATGAATGATAAATTAGCCTTAAATATTCCGCTAAATGTTACCGTTTTAACTATTGAAGATATAGTTGCAATTATGAAAAACATTATTGCGCTAAAAAACGGAACTGTTGAAATTGATGATATTGACCACTTAGGCAATAGACGTATAAGAACAGTAGGCGAACAGTTAGGACAGCAGTATAATGTAGGTTTGGCTCGTATGGCTCGTACAATTCGTGAACGTATGAATATGCGTGATAACGAAAATTTACAGCCACAAGATTTGGTTAATGCACGAACAATTAGTAGTGTTATTAACGGATTTTTTGGAACCAACCAATTATCTCAGTTTATGGATCAAACAAATCCGCTTTCGGAATTGACCCACAAACGTAGAATTTCTGCATTAGGTCCCGGTGGTTTAACCCGTGAAAGAGCAGGTTTTGAAGTACGTGACGTACACCATTCACATTATGGTCGTTTATGTCCTATCGAAACTCCCGAAGGTCCTAACATCGGTCTTATTTCTTCTCTTACAATTTATGCACGCGTAAACAGTTATGGTTTCTTAGAAACTCCTTACCGTAAAGTAGTTGACGGTGTAGTAACAAATCAAGTTGAATATTTAAGTGCTGATCAGGAAGACGAATTTGTAATAGCCCAGGCAAATGCACCTATTACCGAAGACGGTCATTTTATTCGTGACAGAGTAAAATGTAGATTAAAAGGTGAATTTCCGGTTGTACCTCCGAGTGAAGTACATTATATGGATATTGCCCCGGCGCAGATAGTAAGTGCCGCAGCTGCATTAATTCCTTTCTTGGAACATGACGATGCTAACCGTGCGTTAATGGGTTCTAACATGCAACGTCAAGCAGTTCCTTTGTTAGTTCCTGAAGCTCCGTTAGTCGGAACCGGTATGGAATCTAAAATTGCAAGAGACTCACGTTCGGTAAGTGTAGCTTCCGGAGAGGGAGTAGTTTTATTTGCAGATGCATCAAGAATTATTGTGAAATATGATATAGACCCGACAAGTTTTGAAGCTTTGACTACATTCGACGATTCCAGAACCGTAGAATATAGGATGCAAAAGTTTTTAGGTACAAACCAAGAAACATGTTTTAACCAAAAACCACGCGTTTACACAGGTCAAAGAGTTAAAAAAGGGGATATTTTAATAGATGGTCCTTCAATTGACCATGGTGAATTAGCTCTTGGTAAAAATATAAATGTTGCGTTTATGCCATGGCGAGGATACAATTTTGAAGATGCTATTATTATTAGCGAAAAATTGGTAGCCAATGACGTATTTACTTCAATTCATATCGAAGAATTTGAATTACAAGTGCGTGAAACAAAACGCGGTGAAGAAGAACTAACAAGAGATATACCAAATGTTAGTGAAGAAACAACCAAAAATTTAGATGAAGACGGTATTATACGTGAAGGTGCAGACGTAAGAGAAGGGGACATTTTAATAGGTAAAATTACGCCTAAAGGTGAATCAGATCCTACTCCTGAAGAAAAATTGCTTAAAGCCATATTTGGTGATAAAGCTGGAGATGTAAAAGATGCATCTATGAAAGCACCTCCGGGATTAAAAGGTACGGTTATTAAAACAAGATTGTTTAGCCGTAAGAAAAAAGATGCCGACGAAAAGAAAATAGAAAAGAAGATGATGGATTCTATTGAACATGAATTTAAGCATAAAAAAGAAGAATATTATGTTAAATTAGTTCAAAAAATAGAAAACATTTGTTTAGGAAAAACCGTAAAAGGTATTAGAGACTTAGACGGTACTTTAATATTTAAAAACGGTACAGTAATTAAAGAAGGCGTATTTGCAGCTTTGGAAGATGTAACTCGATTAGACTATACAGCAGAATGGTTTGATTCCAAAGAAACAAATACTTTAATAAAGACCTTATATCAAAACTTCTTTAGATTAAGCTCTGACTTAGACGAAGACATGAAACGCGAAAAACTAAAAGTTCAAACCGGAGACGAACTATCACCCGGAATTGTACAGTTAGCAAAAGTTTATGTGGCAAAAAAACGTAAACTATCGGTTGGTGACAAAATGGCAGGAAGACACGGTAACAAAGGTGTTGTTGCTAAAATAGTTCCTGTTGAAGATATGCCCTACCATGCAGACGGTACTCCTGTAGATATAGTATTAAATCCGTTAGGTGTACCTTCACGTATGAACGTTGGTCAGTTGTATGAAACCGCTTTAGGTTGGGTAGGAAAAAAGATAGGTGTTAAATTCCAAACTCCGATTTTTGACGGTGCAAGAGTAGAAGATATAGAAAAGTTGTTAGGTGAAGCTAATTTACCATCGGGAAGCAAAGCTGAATTATATGACGGAAGAACCGGTGATAAATTCCACCAAAAAGTTACAACCGGATATATCTATATGCTTAAACTCGGTCATATGGTTGATGATAAGATACATGCTCGTTCCATTGGACCATACTCGTTAATTACGCAGCAGCCGTTAGGAGGTAAAGCTCAGTTCGGCGGACAGCGATTTGGAGAAATGGAAGTTTGGGCTCTTGAAGGCTACGGCGCTGCAAACGTTTTACAAGAAATATTAACTGTAAAAAGCGATGACGTAACCGGTAGAGCAAAAACTTACGAAAATATAGTAAAAGGTGAAAATTTAACCGAGCCAAATATTCCTGAAGCGTTCAACGTATTAATTAAAGAATTACAAGGTTTAGGTTTAGATATCACTATTAATTAGTAATACTAATTATGTGAACTAAGGAGAAACTTTTTATGAAATTGAAAAGTCAAGAAGTAAAAGTTAGAGCAATTGAAAAACTGACTATAAGCTTAGCAAGTCCTGACGATATTTTATCGAGGTCTCATGGCGAAGTAACAAAACCCGAAACGATTAATTATCGTTCGTTTAGGCCGGAAAAAGACGGTTTGTTTTGTGAAAAGATATTTGGACCCGTAAAAGATTGGGAATGTGCTTGCGGCAAATATAAAGGTATTAGATATAAAGGAATTGTTTGCGACCGCTGCGGTGTTGAAGTAACCTTAAAAAGCGTTAGACGTGACAGAATGGGACACATTTCCCTTGCTGTTCCGGTAGTACATATTTGGTTCTTTAAAGCATTACCGTCAAAAATTGGTAATATTATTGGTATGACAACTAAAGAACTCGAAAAAATAATTTATTACGAGTCGTATGTTGTCTTAAATCCGGGACCAACAGGTTTAAAAGTAAACAACCTTATTTCTGAAGACCAATATTTTGAAATATTAAACTCGCTACCGCACGATAACGAAAACTTAGACGATACAGATCCTAATAAGTTTATCGCAAAAATAGGCGGCGAAGCTATAAAAGAAATTTTAAAGAAGATTGATATAGAAGAGACTTTTTATCAGCTAAAGGCTCAATTAAACGAAGAAAC
The DNA here is from genome assembly GCA_937930275.1 of uncultured Ignavibacteria bacterium. Lineage (GTDB taxonomy): Bacteria > Bacteroidota > Ignavibacteria > Ignavibacteriales > Melioribacteraceae > JAEXOD01. Next base: position 4,184 of record CALGLM010000130.1, on the reverse strand, counting down.
TTCACAACAAAAAAGAAGCGATATTCTTAAAAGATTGCGTGTTTTAGAAGCTTTTAGACCTCACGAAAGCAAAAAAGAGAACAGACCCGAATGGATGGTATTAAGCGTTATACCGGTAATTCCGCCGGAATTGCGTCCTTTAGTACCATTGGAAGGCGGACGTTTTGCTACCAGTGATTTAAATGATTTATATCGTCGTGTAATTATTCGTAACAATAGATTACGCAGATTGATAGATATAAAAGCTCCGGAAGTTATTTTAAGAAACGAAAAACGTATGCTTCAAGAAGCCGTTGATGCTTTATTTGATAACTCAAGAAGAAGCAGCGCAGTAAGAAGTGACGGAAATCGTCCGTTAAAATCATTAAGTGATGTTTTGAAAGGTAAACAAGGTCGTTTCCGTCAAAACTTATTAGGTAAACGTGTTGATTATTCCGGTCGTTCGGTAATTGTTGTTGGTCCGGAATTAAAATTACATCAATGCGGCTTACCGAAAGATATGGCGGTTGAATTGTTTAAACCGTTTATAATTCGTAAACTAATTGAACGCGGCATTTTTAAGACAGTTAAAAGTGCAAGAAAAGCAGTTGATAGAAAAGATCCCGTAATTTGGGATATATTGGAAAAATTAATTGTCGGTCATCCGGTTTTGCTAAACCGTGCGCCTACGCTACACCGTTTGGGTATTCAGGCTTTTCAGCCGGTTTTAATTGACGGTAAAGCTATTCAGTTACACCCAATGGTATGTACCGCATTTAACGCGGATTTTGACGGTGACCAGATGGCAGTTCACGTTCCGCTTTCTTATGAAGCACAGTTAGAAGCTTCTATGCTGATGTTATCAAGTCATAACATCCTTTCGCCGCAAAACGGTAACCCTATCGTAATTCCTACCCAGGATATTATTTTAGGATGTTACTACCTTACAAAAGCACAAACAGGTGCGCAAGGCGAAGGAATGACTTTTGCAGATTCACAAGAAGTAATAATAGCACACGATAGCGGAGTTGTTGATTTACATGCAAAAATTAGAGTAAAAGTAAATGGTGAATTAATTAATACTACCGTAGGTAGAATTATATTTAACCAGATTATTCCAAAAGAAATGGGCTATTATAACGAAATACTTGTTAAAAAAGTATTCAGCGGTTTTATATATAAAATGTTCATTAAATTAGGCAATAAAGTTACAGCTAAATTTTTGGATGATTTAAAAGACTTAGGATTTAAATATGCTTCTCAAGCAGGTGTATCAATCAGCTTTAGCGATATGTTAATACCTTCAGAAAAAGAAGCGATAGTAAAAGATAGTAACGAAAAAGTAAACGTTGTGCTTTCCGAACACGAAAACGGTTTAATTACCGATACGGAAAGATATAACAAAATTATAGATATTTGGACATTTACTACAAACAAGGTTGCAAACGTATTATTTGACCGTTTAAAAACTGACCAAAGAGGATTTAACCCGTTGCATATGATGGTTGATTCCGGTGCTCGTGGTTCGCAAGAACAGGTTCGTCAGTTAGCAGCTATGCGTGGTTTGATGCAAAAACCGCAAAAAAGCTTAACAGGTCAAAGCGGAGAAATTATTGAAAACCCGATTATAGCAAACTTTAAAGAGGGATTATCTGTGTTAGAATACTTTATTTCTACTCACGGTGCCCGTAAAGGTTTGGCAGATACCGCATTAAAAACAGCTGATGCCGGTTATCTTACAAGAAGATTATGCGATGTTGCGCAAGATGTTATTATTTCGGAAGAAGATTGTGGTACAATCCGCGGTATTCGTGTATCGGCATTAAAAGAAATTGATACAGAACACGAAAAATTATCCGAAAGAATTATCGGTCGTGTTGCACAAGAAGATATTTATGATCCCAAAACAGATGATTTAATAGTATCTGCGGGTGAATTAATAGACGAAAGTGTTGCAGATATGATTATCAGCGCAAATATCGAAGAAGTAATGATTCGTTCGGTTTTAACCTGTGAATCATCACACGGTGTATGTGCAAAATGTTACGGAAGAGATTTAACTCGCGGTCATATGGTTGAAGTTGGCGAAGCTGTAGGAATTATTGCTGCACAGTCAATCGGTGAACCAGGTACACAGTTAACCCTTAGAACATTCCACTTAGGCGGTGTTGCTTCTCGTATTTCAAGTCAAAGTGCTATAACGGTAAACGTTCCAGGAACGGTTGTATATGAAAAGATTGACTATGTAACAAAAGTTGATGCTTTTGGTATGAATGTTAATATAGTTTTAGGAAGACGTGGATCTGTTGGAATTTATGATGAAGATAACCGTCAAATAAAGAGATATGACATTCCTTACGGTGCCGAATTATTAATTAATGACGGCGGCGAGATTAAGAATAAGCAAGAATTGTACAGACATGACCCGTACAACATGTTAATATTAACAGATATAGGCGGACGTGTTAGCTTTGTTGATATGATTGAAAACGTAACTATGCAACAAGTTGCGGATGAACAAACAGGTCACGTTCAAAAAGTTGTAATTGAAACTAAAGATAAAGCTTTGGTTCCCGGTATAATGATAACAGACGTAACCGGTGAAACAAAAGTTTATAACATGCCTAACCGTGCTTATTTATCAGTTGAAGAAGGTGAATTTATTAAGCCGGGTACAATTTTAGCAAAAATATCTAAGGCTTCTTCCAAAACAAAAGATATTACCGGTGGTTTACCACGTGTAACCGAATTGTTTGAAGCAAGAAGTCCGCATGAACCATCTATAGTTTCTGATATTGAAGGAGTTGTTAAATTTGGAAACCGTAAAAAAGGTTCGAGAGAAATTATTATTGAATCGTTAGACGGTTCGATAACAAAAACATATAACGTACCTTACGGTAAACACATTTTGGTAAACGAAGGTGATGAAATTCCTGCCGGTGAAAAAATTACCGATGGTCCTATTGACGCCCATGATGTATTAAGAATACAGGGTCCAATGGAAGTACAGGAATATCTATTAAATGAAATTCAAGACGTATATCGTGTACAAGGTGTAAAAATAAACGATAAACACATTGAAATTATAGTTAGACAGATGTTGCAAAAACTAAGAATTGTTGCATCGGGCGATACTTCGTTTATTGAAGAAGATTATGTTGACCGTGTTAAGGTTATTGAAGAAAACAAAAAATTAGAAAACTTTGTAGTAGTTGTTGATCCGGGACAGTCGAAATTTAAAGTCGGCGAGCTAATTACTCGTGCAAGATTACGTGAAGTAAACACTGATTTAGCACGCAGAAGCAGAACGGAAGTAAAAGCACGTGATGCCGAGCCGGCAACTTTTGATAACGTATTGTTAGGTATAACTTCGGCTGCATTATCAACCGAAAGCTTTATATCGGCAGCTTCGTTCCAGGAAACAACAAAAGTATTAACAAATGCAGCTACTGAAGCTCGAGCCGATCATTTGATTGGTCTAAAAGAAAACGTAGTAATGGGACATTTAATACCAGCCGGAACCGGATTAAAGAAATATCGAAAGATAATTTTATCGAATGAAGAAAAAATGATAGAAGACGAACCGGAAAAAGAAACAGAAGGCGAAACTACTGAAGAATAGCGGAAATAAACAACTTATATTAAAAAAATATTAAACAATACTTGACAAAGTCAAAAAATAAGACTATATTACAGGTCTGTTTTTTAGTTAAGTTACTTAGGAGAAATTTGTGCCAACAATTAATCAATTAGTAAGAAAAGGAAGAGAAAAAGTAACATCGAAAAACAAAGCACCGGCTTTGGATGCTTGTCCGCAGAGACGTGGAGTATGTACGAGAGTATATACAACAACACCAAAGAAACCTAATTCGGCTTTAAGAAAAGTAGCAAGAGTTAGATTGACAAACGGAATAGAAGTTACTGCTTACATACCCGGAGAGGGACATAATTTACAAGAGCACTCAATCGTTTTGATTAGAGGCGGAAGAGTTAAAGATTTACCCGGTGTTAGATATCACATTATACGTGGTACGTTAGATACAGGCGGTGTAGAAGATAGAAAAAAAGCAAGATCTAAATACGGTACTAAAAAACCAAAAGCAAAATAAATAAGAGAATATGAGAAAGAAAAGAGCAGAAAAAAGGTACATAAAACCGGATCCAAAATACAATGATTTAGTAGTTGCTAAATTTATCAACTACAT